>DATEMI010000363.1:0-2966 GCA_035275665.1 Terriglobales bacterium
AAGTGCGTTCAAAGCATCGCTTGCGGCGGTTTGGTTCTCGGTTGAAATAATCGAACACAAAAATTCGATTGCAATCTCAAGTCGCAGCATTGCAATCGCCGACAGAACTCTCATTCGCCGGTCGCGTGCAATCGTCCTCTCCCATTTATCCCGGAGTCGCTTGAAAGCTGCCGACAATCGGGACTGACCCAATGCCCAGATGGCCGCATCTGATGTCGCCTGGTCTTCACTATCCATAAAATCAGCGATGAAGCTGAGCGATTCTTCCGCTGCGCTGTTCAGCAACCCCAGGAAGCATTCGACGATGACCTCAGGTTCGGAATCACCCGTCAGGACCTTTAGGCGCAATAGGAGCGCGCCCGCGCTGCCGCCATTTGTTGCGAGCGCGCGAACCGCTCCGATTCTGGCCGGCGGCTCAGGGTCGACAAGCAAGTGCAGAACCGCGGTGATCGCGTCTTTGTAGCGCGTGCGCATCAGAGCTTGAGCGGATATCCCACGAAGAGCGGCAGCCGCATCTACCGGCGGCCCAAATGAAGCTTCCATCTGAACATGACGCAGCCCACGGAGGTAAATATCGGGCTCAGAATAGTCCAGCTCATACAGCGCTTCAGTGATTCCGGTAAGGGCGGCACATCTCTTATCGAGTCGCGCTGGATTGGCAATAAAGCGATGGAATGCGGAAACCAGGTCAGGAACAAATTCCGACCGGCGTTGCTCCTTAACCAGGTTGGCGGCTTTGGCAGCCACAAGATTGGATTTGTGTGTCAGGAATCTCCGGATCTCTTCCGTGTGTTGTGGTGATGGATCTCGGTGACGAAGCTCCGCAAGACGGTCAAGGGCCTTCTCGATCGGATCAGACTTGCTCATCAGATTGCAGGTTCCGGGGGGAGATCGCGACAGATCTACGCTTCGATCTGACTCTTTTCCACGAACCGCGTTCCAGCCTTGCCGGCTTTCTCGCAGCACTCGCCTGCCGGAATCGAGCTTCCATGCGGGCAACTCTCAGGATGTCCTAAAAAGGAACAAATCTTATCTGTCACCTCGGGCGAGAGGATGTGCTCGAATTTGCAGGCCTGCTGTTCGATCTCATCTTCATTCTGAACCTGCAAGGTTTGGGTAAAGAGACGCTCAGCCAGACGATGGCGACGAATGACATCTGCCGCGCGTTGTTGTCCTGCGGGAGTGAATTCAACGATAAACTGGCCGTGCTCCGGCGAATATGTGTGTGGATGAATCATTTCGTGGCAACGGTTTAGAACGCTTTTATGCGTGTGATCGGCGGCTCCATGTGGGTGCTTAATCACCAAGCCAAGTTCCTCCATGCGATCGATGGCGATCGCGACAGGTAGCGCGCCATCCACTTCCATGCGGCCAACTTCAGCAAGCTCGCCGTTCTCGTGGAGTGTCCAGATCTCTTCGAGCACCTCGTCGAACTGCATTTCATCCGACATGTTGAACATCTGCTGGCCGGCGATCTTGCCGTGGTGAAGTTCAATTGACCGATCCGCCAGGCGCGCGACAACCGGATCATGTGTGACCATGACTATCGTTCGACCCTGTCGATGCAACTCGCGCAGTTGGCGCAGGACGATTTCTTCGTTCTTCGCGTCGAGATTCCCAGTTGGTTCGTCGGCGAGAATGATGCTGGGATCGTTGATGAGCGCGCGCGCGATGCAGACGCGTTGTTGCTCTCCGCCGGAGAGGTGCGCAGGCAGATGATAAGCCCGATCCTTCAATGCCACGCGATCGAGTGCTTCCACTGCTTCTTGTTTGTCCGTCATTGAATGGAAGTACTGCGCCAGCATTACGTTCTCGAGTGCAGTGAGGTACGGAATGAGATGAAACTGCTGGAAAATAAATCCGATCTTCTCGGCACGAAAACGATTGAGTTCGGACCCGGAAAGCTCTCTCAGATCCTGACCGTCGAGGTAGATGTCACCCGAGCTCGGACGATCTAAACATCCGATTAGATTCACCAGCGAAGACTTGCCCGAGCCCGATGGACCCATGATGGCAAGCCACTCGCCTTTCCGCACGCCGAGCGAGACCCCATGGAGGGCACGGATTTCGCCGGCCTGCCCGCGCTGACCGCCAGCGTAGATCTTGTGAACGTTGATGAGTTCGATCGACATTATTCGCCTTTAAGGATGCCCGCCGGTTCAATCCGTTGCAACTGAGCGAGGGGTAAAAGCGCCGCGAGCAGCGCCAGGACGACACTAGAGGCGATGACTGCGGGAAGCACTGCAATTCTCGGCGCTACTGCCGTGTGGAAGTTTGCCTCCGAAATCCACGCGGCCAGTCCTGAACCCAGCAGATATCCCGTGAACGCGGCAACCAGAGCAATAACAAGCGCTTCACCGGCAAAGAGCCCGTTAACCGTGCTTTGCGACGATCCAATCGCCTTCATAACCGCGAAATCACGCCGTCGCTCGAACACCGACGACGTAAGCGTTGAGAACACGCAGAGGGCGACAGTGAGTGTTATCAGCAGCGTCGAGGCGAGCATCACCGAGCGCATGCGCGTGATCACGGCGCCTTGAGCTTTCAGAAGCTGACGCACCGGACGCACCTCCATCGAAGAAAACATTTCGTGCAGTTGCCGAATGGCAGTGTTGACTTGCTCGCGAGAGCCGGGGACAGAGATTTCCAGCAATGACGGTTGCACGCCGGTCCAACTTTCGAAGGCAGGCACTGAGATGTAAATGCGATTCTCTTCTTCGGCTCCGGTCCTGAGATTCGTGACCTCAGTGAAGTCCAGAGTGCGTCCGGAGAAATCCAAATCGAATTTCTCGTTCGTAGCGGAAATGTGTGGTTCTGCTTTCAAGCCGACAATTGCATCGTGATTTGCTGCGGGCCATTTCGAAACCAGCCACCATTTGTCGAGGCTCTGGAGTTTAGAAAAATCAGTCCCCGCGACAACTACCGGGCTTCCATCGCTTGCGTGAGCAATAGCAAATGCAAACGGT
>DATEMI010000364.1:0-15825 GCA_035275665.1 Terriglobales bacterium
TCTTGCAGTCGAGCTGCATCCAGCTCGCTGATCGCGAACGCTCCCACGCAACACTGGGTGCAGCCGGGCCGGCAAACGAGCCACTTTCCTGCCTTTCCCGCTGCATCGGCCAGCGCGGCATCGACGATCTGGACTAATTCGCGGTCGCGTACTGGACGAGCTGAACTCATGCGCTCAGAATACGCCAGGTTCGTGACTCTAGCCGTGAATCGGAAAACCTGACGCGGATTGCGCGGATGGGATGCGGATCAACGCGGAACGATAGAGCTGCCTAGACCAGATTGGTTTTTGGTATGTCCTACATTGGGATGCTTCTCAGCTCTGTCATCCTGAGGCTGGTTTTGGCCGAAGGATCTCCCGAAAAAGCTTAGTACCCCCATGTCCTCACCCGGCTCTTCGGCCGTCGGAGATGGGAGTTCATGGTGAAAGAGTACCTGACGGCATTTCAGTTCCATGCATTCCGCGAGATCCTTCGGCCAACAGCGGGCCTCAGGATGACAGAGCTGAGAAGCATCCCAATGTAGGACATACCAAAAACCAATCTGGTCTAGCAGCTTTATCGTTCCGCGCAATCCGCGTCAGGTTTGGGGAGACTGTCTCTGATTTCAGCCCAAGATCACAGCTTCGACGACTGATATTCGACAACGGCTGAACAGGGCCAGCAGCCGTGCAGCCGCTTCTAGTAGAAGAGATACTTGCGCCACTTCTGGTCGGAGCGCCCGATCATGCGCATGATGTGACGGCTGGTGTGCAGGCTGAAGGCGCGCGGCTCGCGCATCAGTCGCATATTGATCTCGCTCAGCAGGTGGTTGCCTTTACGGTGATTGCAAGGATGGCAGCAGGCTACAAGATTTTCCCAGGTTGATACGCCGCCGCGGGAGCGTGGAATCACGTGGTCGAGCGTGAGTTCGGCCGACGAGAGCACTACTCCGCAGTACTGGCAGGTATTGCGATCGCGCAGCAGAATGTTCTTCCGCGAGAGAGCGCGCGTCTGGTGCGGAATGCGGCGATATTCGAGCAGACGGATTACCGAAGGCAGCCGCATCGCCAGTCTTGCCGAGTGAAGAAAATGTCCGTTCTCTTCTTCGGTGATGGCCACGCCTTTCAACACGAGTACGAGCGCCCGCCGCGCGGCGCAGATATTGATGGGCTCATACGAGGCATTCAGCACGAGCACCGGCGACTGCATTGGGAGGCGTCCATTGTCGCTCGGCACCACGTGAGTCGTGAGGACAGCAGTGGAGCCGGGATGCGCTGGCTGCGCATGATGGCCGGAATGACGATGCGACAATGGATTGTGTCTCGACATAGCCGTGTTATCCCGCAACCGCCTTCACAGCGGCCTCCTGTACTTGCGAAGATGCCGCGCGTGCTATCCCGCTGACAATCTTCATCCCGACCTGTGACCGATAAACCCTTGCGACCGTCGCGACGACTACCTGGCGCGCTCCTGCTCTTCGCAATACGCGGGCACATTCGTTCAGCGTCGTACCCGTGGTGTAGACGTCATCGATCAGCACGACGGTGCGATCGCGAAGCTGCTCTGTGACCACGAAAGCTCCGCGAACGTTCTCGCGGCGCTGATGACGCGTCAATCCGGTCTGCGAAACCGTCGGACGAACCCTGCGCAAAGCTCCACTGTGAACTCTAAAACGTACGCGATCCAGATGAAGCGCCGCATTGCGTGCGATCAGTTCCGACTGGTTAAACCCGCGTAGCCGACGCTTAATTCGATGCAGCGGCACTGGAACCAGGAGCACCGGCTCGGTTCCTTCATAGGAGCGGTCGGCAATTGCCCATGCTGTTTTGACGCCGAGAATGTTCGCCGCAGGCCTGAGATGCTCGTACTTGAGCAGATGAATGAGCTTGCGCAAGCCGCCGTCGTAGGCGCCAAACGAAACCGCAAAATCAAACTCCGGATGAGCACGCCGGCATAGCGCACAAATCGGCTCCGCTTCAGGCGAGGCTAGATCGAGAGCCTCTCCGCAAATGGAACAGGGGTTTACTTGAGCTCGCTTTAAGGAGTCGATACAAGAATCGCAAACTGGAACTGTTGCAAGGCAAACTAGAGGCCGCTCGCAAACGCGGCAATTCGAAGGAAGAAGGACGACAGCGAGGCTATCGAGCGCGGCACGCATTGCACGCAGCAAAGCGCGCGTCGCTCTCATTGAAAGGGGGCTTCGCGGATTGTCGAGTCGGACCTCAGTAACGGTCCGCGCCAGGTCACCCGTACTGCTGAAGACGACCCTCCAGGTCTCCGGTGACATCCGTTAGAGGCGGATGCTTCCGGCCTCGTGAATACAGCCGCATCAGAGATGATCGGCTGAGTACAAAATCAGTATAACCGCACTTGCAAGAGTGCATGTACTAGTGGGTGGGGCCGCGTACTCCGCGACGCTCAACCGAGGACAATGGCATGTAGGCGCCATGCGGTTGACACTCCCGGCGCATTCTCCTTATCCTTAAGTTTTGCCCTCCACGTCGTATTCTGAGCTGTGCGCTCCCGCGTGAGCCGGCACCTGCTAACGGAAGGCGAGGGTAGCTGGCGATGTTCATCGGTATCCAAGAACTGGAAGTCAAAAAGGTTGAGTTTTCTCAGCAACTTGCGCCGGGGACGCTCGATCTTGGCGCGGAGCTGCGGCAATCCGGAGTTCTGAATACCAAAGGACGCGCGGAACTTCTGGAAGAGCATCGCGGCGGCAGGAATAACGTGGTCGAAGACATCCGTGTGCTGGGCGATTTCTCGACTACCATCGAGGTTCGCTGCGCACGGTGCGTCGAGCCGGTTCCGACGAAGATCGGCGGGAATTTTGACCTGCTCTATCGTCCACTGGGAATCGATGCCGGCCATGACGAGCGCTCTATTTCAGAAGCAGAAACAGAGATCGGCTATTACTCCGGCGATGGCATCCAGCTCGAGGATATCTTGCGCGAGCAGATACTGCTGGCGCTACCGGCGAAGGTAGTTTGTAGCGAGAGCTGCCGCGGCTTCTGTGCCGGATGCGGAAGAAATTTGAATGTCGAGGCCTGCACCTGCGAAGAGCGCCCGAGTGATCCACGTTGGGCGGCGCTGGCCGACATCAAAGATAAATTGAAATAAGTTAAGGAAAAGATCATGCCCAATCCAAAACGGCGGCACTCCAAGGCTCGTACCGGACGTCGCCGCGCTCACGACTATCTCAGCGCCAACTCACTCTCCGAGTGCCCCAACTGTCACGAGAAGAAGATGCCGCACCGCGCGTGTCCCAAATGTGGACACTACAAGGGCCGCGAGATCTTCGACACCGAAAAGGCCGGCTAAGTTACAATCGCCCTTCCGCAGATGCCAACTGTAATCGCGGTCGATGCGATGGGCTCCGATCGGGCTCCCAAGCCCGAAGTGGAAGGGGCCATACTTGCTTGTCGTCATCACGATGTTCGCATCCTGCTCGTCGGACGCGAACCCCAAATACGCGAAGATCTCGACCGCGAAATCGAGCGCCATCCCAGCGTTCGCAATCTGCCCATAGAGCTCGTTCATGCCACTGAGGTCATCGGCATGGGCGAGAAGGCTGCGACAGCCGTGCGCAGTAAACGTGACTCATCGATGCGCGTGGGCCTGCGACTCGTTCGCGAAGGACGCGCTGCGGGATTCGTAACGGTCGGGAATACCGGTGCTGCGATGGCGACGGCCAAGATGGTTCTGGGTGCTCTGCCTGGAGTCGATCGTCCCGCGCTTGCCGCTGTCTTTCCCACCTCCGCCGGAAAAGCTGCGATCTTGCTCGACGTAGGCGCCAATGTCGATTGCAAGCCGCAGCATCTCGAGCAGTTCGCCATCATGGGCGAAATCTACTCGCGCAGCATCTTTGGGATGAACAAGCCCAGAGTGGGACTGCTCTCCATCGGCGAGGAGGAAGGCAAAGGCAACGAGCTTACGCGCGAGGCCTACACACTCTTGCGGCAGCTTCCGCTGAACTTCGCAGGAAACGTTGAAGGACGCGATCTCTACAATGGCAGCGTCGATGTCATTGTCTGTGATGGCTTCATCGGCAACGTAGCCCTGAAGGTTTCTGAAGGATTGGTCTCTGCCGTCCGCTTTCTCTTGAAGGAATCGCTGAAATCCACCATCAGCTCGCAGGTAGGATTTCTGCTATCCCGCCGCGCTTTTGACGATTTCAAGAAACGTCTTGACTACGCCGAATATGGCGGTGCTCCCCTTTTGGGAATCAAAGGCATCTGCATCGTCGGCCACGGCTCCTCCAACGCGACAGCGATCAAAAATGCGATCCGCGTAGCTGCGCAATTCGCCGAAACCAGAATCAACGACAAGATCGAAAAAGGCCTCAGCTCTCACCGACCCAGGCGCGAGCCTCCGACTCCAGAAACAATCGGCGCAGGCAGCGCGCCCGTGTAACGGAACCGGCGCCGGCAGGCGGGGTCCCCAGCGAACGCCAATTTTGCGATGGATGGGGTGCTACGCGGTCGGTCAGCCGCGTGTTTTGCGGCTGCGCCGCATGAGGTTGCACTTTTCTCTGTTGGTGCATCAGCTAGAGGATTTCAGTGCTTGTCTTGTTGAGTATTCCTGAAAAGGCTCTATGTACTCTGTCATCCTGAAGCGCGTCTGCTGCGCGAAGAATCTCCCGCAATGATTCGGAACTGAATTGCACTCGCCAGGCTCTTGACCCATGCGCGTAGATTTCCGGTGAGAGCCCAGTCAGAGCATTTCACGCTGAAACATTCCGGGAGATCCTTCGCGCGAAAGAAGCGCTTCAGGATGACAGAAGTTAAAAGCGTCGGTGGGAGAATGTTGGCGAGAGGATCATCATCAGTCCGAGTAGACCTCGTGCCACGATACGAACAAGACCACACGAACAGAACTGCTGCAGTTTTTTTCGAGTCATGCAAGCCGACGCGCTCATCCACATAAGTGAACTAATACTTTGTCGGGAGTCTCTACACATGCCCAGAATGGTCGGACTCGAACGCCGTGAAGCTCCATGGCATCTGCGCTGGTTCTACGGGATGATGCGCAAGATGTTCGGCAAAGATCTCACTCCAGCAAAGATTCAGATGCGCGTACCCGGAATCGTTTGGGGCGCCATTGGAATGGAAATGGCGCTAGGCCGCAAGCGCCGCGTATCGTTACGCTATGCTCAACTGGCAAAGATTCGGACGGCGGCTCGCATCGGCTGTCCGTTTTGAGTCGACATCAATTCTGCCGTGGGCAGAAAAGCAGGACTAACTCCGGAGAAATTAGCTGCCATTCCCAGTACCGATCTCAGCGTATTTACCGACGTTGAGCGTCTCGTGATGGAACTTGCCGACGCGATGGCGTCAACTCCGTCGAACATCTCCGACGATCTCTACGCCAGGTTGCGCGCGCAATTTTCCGAAGAGCAATTGCTCGAACTTGGGGCGCAGATTGCGTTTGAGAATTTCCGCGCCCGCCTCAACCGGATTTACAACGCCGAAAGCGACCACCTGTACAGCTGAAGCAGGTTGGACTGCAGCTCCGGTAGGGAGCACCGTTTACCCGCTGGAAACCTGCTCATCCATCGGGTCGGCTTGCGCCTGAATCCGCTCCATGCTCAAGCGAACGAATCTCTTCAAAGCTCCGAGAACCTGCGCCGGTTCCTTGTCGCTCGCTATCCAATCCACGCCAACCGGAATTCCTTCCCGCTTCGGAACTCGCCCTTTCACGAGGAGCAGTACCGGTGTGTGCGGCGCCACCATCTTCAGCGACTGCGCCAATGACCAGTCGTTTTCCTGCGCGAGGGATTCGCGATCAATGAGAGTGGCGGCAATCGGATTATGCAGACAAAGAGCTACGGCCTGATCAGCAGTGGAGGGAACCACAACGGTATAGCCTCTCTTGCGCAGAACTTGCTCGAGGCCTTCGTAGCGCCCGCCCACAATCAAAAGAATGATCGCGTTCTGAGGCTTACTGAGCGCTTTCTTCGTTCCCACTGTCGTGAGCAGCTCCAAAGGGACCATGAGCAGACCAATGACGTCGTCGAAGTGGGCGAAGGAAGTATGACATATCCAGTGACACTGGTGGAAGGACCCAACCACCGGCTTGGTTACTTCTTATAGATCACGCCGCCTTTCATCACGAACGGCACGCGCTCGGTCGCCGAAATATCCTGCAGCGGGTTTCCTTCCACTGCGATTACATCCGCAAAGTATCCAGGTTTCAGCGCGCCGATCTGGCCTTCCCAGCCCAGCAACTTCGCGCCATTGAGGAGATCAGCTTGCAAGGTCGCCAGTGGAGACATTCCGTATTGGACCATCAGAACAAGCTCGCGCGCTTGCGTGCCATGGGGAAATGGACCGACATCAGATCCCACAGCCATTGGCACTCCGGCAGCCAATTGCTTGCGAAACTCCTGGGAGTGGAAGTCGAGCATTGCGCGCTCGCGTTGTCCTGCCTCGGGAGTGGCCGCGTGATTGGCGAAATATTCGATGATGGTGAAAGTGGGAACTGCAGGGATGTGCTTCTCGCGCATCAGCTTCATGGTCTGGTCGCTGAGCTGAAATGCGTGATCCACTGATTCGACGCCGGCCTCCGCTGCGTAGAGAGTGCCTGGTTCACCGGTGGCGTGCACTGCTACATGCTTACCGACTCGTGCGGCTTCTTCGACCGCCGCCGCTAGCTGTGCTTCTGTGTACTGATAAGGTGTCGAAACTTTCCCATTTTGGAGCGAGTCCCTGCCGGTCTCGTACATCTTGATGAAGTCGGCGCCCTGCTTGATCTGCTCGCGGATGACCTCGATGATTTGATCTGCATTGTTGGCATAAGTCGCATTGCTGAGGACGTGCTGCTCGGGGTTATAGCCACGTGCATCTTCATGTCCGCCCAGGATATCGACCGCGTTTCCACTGATGCGCAGCCTTGGGCCGGGAATCAGTCCTTTGTCGATGGCGTTGCGAACTGCAGTATCGGCTGAGCCGGCGCCCTCGGTGCCCATGTCGCGTTCAGCGGTAAAGCCGCCCATGAGATCGTCGCGTGCGGCCAGTGTCGCCAGAATCGTCCGCTGTGGCACTGATTCCTCAACTGTCTGCAAGTCTTCGGCTCCGGGATGCAGGAACAGGTGGACATGCGCGTCGATCAACCCCGGCATGAGGGTCGTGTCCCCTAGATCAACGACCTGCGCTCCCGGCGGATGAGTAACGCTGCTTCCCGCCTCGCGAATGCGCTCCCCCTCGACCAGCACTTCACCGGGCTGGATGATGCGTCCAGCTTCAATCTCAAGTAGCCGAGCGGCGTGGAGAACGATCGGCTTATTTCCCGCTTGGGAGTTTTGCGCATAAGCGCCGTTTAGGGAAAGAACGAGGCAGCAAAGAACACAGAGTCGCATCTGCATAGGCCGTAATGGTAAATGACGAGAGTAGCGGCGCTGGAGAGCAGGCTTTGCAGTCAGTACCGTTAGCAGTATCGAATGGATGAGTGAATCGAGTTGTCGCGACTCACCCATCCGCTACCGCGGATGGTACTGACTGCCGCACTGCACCAATTTCCGGCATTGACCGGTAACCAGCAGCTTTGTTACCTTCCGCTTAGTAGTTTCGGGACTGCTCCGGCCGGTTGTTTCTCCTTGGGCTCCCGAGTTCCTTCCGCGCGCCATGAATCTTCATGGCCTCCACGCTTCCAACTCTTGCCGGCCTTTTCCCCCGAGACTCGAGGAGCAAGACTATGACGAGCGACAATCAGCGAGTCCCAATTGCGGGCAGCGAGCGCGCTGCTCTGCCGGGTTCACGAGTCATTGCATCCGCCAACCCCGATGAAGTAATTCAGGTCACAACGCGGCTCAGGCCGCGTACTCCGCTGAACGCGGCCGACCTCCTGCGCAAAGGCGCGCAGCCCGCGCACGAACGGCAGCACCTCACACATGAAGAGTACGAGCAACGGCACGGCGCGAGTCCCGACGACGTTGCGAAGATCGAAGACTTCGCTCATCAACACCATCTTGCGATCGTTGAGACCGATTTGGGACGACGCACAATGATCCTGAGCGGAACTGTTTCCGCATTCAGCAAAGCCTTCGACGTTGATCTAAAGGAATGCGAGCACGACGGTATGCGCTATCGCGGGCGCGTAGGCGCAGTTCACATCCCGAGCGAGTTGAATGGGATTGTGACCGGCATCTTCGGACTCGATAATCGGCCGCAGGCGAAGCCCCACTTTCGCCGCCGCACCACGCAGTCCGGAGTAGCCGCCCACGCAAGCGGTGTCTCCTACACTCCGGTTCAAGTCGCACAAGCGTATAACTTTCCGTCCGCACTCGATGGCTCAGGACAGACCATTGCATTGATCGAACTCGGCGGAGGCTATCGCGCACGCGATCTTTCGAGCTATTTCAAAAAGCTTGGCATCAAGCAGCCGAAGATCACTGCGGTCTCCGTCGATGGCGGACACAACACCGCCACCGGCGATCCGAACGGAGCGGACGGCGAAGTCGTGCTCGACATCGAAGTAGCCGGCGCAGTCGCTCCGGCCTCGAAGATCGTCGTGTATTTTGCGCCGAACACTGATGCCGGCTTCCTCGACGCCATCACCAAAGCGGTTCACGATACGAAAAACAAACCATCGGTGGTCTCGATCAGTTGGGGAGGCCCGGAGGAGAGCTTCACGCAGCAGTCACTCACCGCCTACGATGAAGCCTTCCAGGCTGCTGCCGCACTCGGCGTTACAGTCTGTGCTGCATCGGGCGACAACGGATCGACTGATGGCGTAACCGACGGCAAGCAGCACGTGGACTTTCCTGCTTCCGATTCATTTGTTCTGGCCTGCGGCGGCACGAGTCTGCGCATAACCGGCAAAACCGCAGTCGAGAGCGTGTGGAACGAGCAGCCGCAAGGAGGCGCGACCGGCGGCGGCATCAGCGACGTCTTCGCGCTTCCCGACTACCAGAAGAATGCCGAGATTCCACCGTCGGCGAATGATCACAAAGTGCGGCGCGGTGTACCCGACGTTTCCGGCGATGCTGATCCACAGACCGGATACGAGATCTTCGTCGATGGTCAGTCGGCGGTCTTCGGCGGCACCAGCGCTGTGGCTCCGTTGATGGCTGGACTCGCAGCACGGCTGAATCAGCAGGCGGGAAAGGCAGTCGGCTTCCTGAATCCAGTGCTCTATCAGCAGGCTGAGGCTGCCGGAGTATTCCATGATGTAACCCAGGGCAATAACGGATCGTATTCGGCATCGGCCGGATGGGATGCCTGTACCGGATTGGGATCGCCCGATGGAACCAAGCTGCTTGGAGTCCTAATCCCAAAGCAGGGAGCGCAGCGCACCACCGCAACTAGCGGCAAGATGGCTGCGGCGTCTTAAACTTTCGAATACCATTGGCTGAAAAAAATAAAGGCGTCCATTGAAGCGGACGCCTTTTCAATTCGGGAAATTTATTCCGGCGCGACGAAATGTCCGCGACGGTTCTGGTGCCAGCACTCCTCGTTCGAGTCGCTGCAGAACGGCTTCTCTTTGCCCACGCTGTTGGTGGCGACGCGCTGTGCGTCCACTCCCTGGGAGACCAGGGCCTGCTTCACGGCTTCGGCACGGCTGGCTCCGAGAGCGAGGTTGTACTCTTCCGATCCGCGCTCATCACAGTGCCCTTCGACCGTGAATTTCAGCTCAGGATGTTGCTGCAGAAACTTCGCGTCAGAAGCGATCAACTGAGAAGTTTCGTCATCGAGTTTGTAGGAGTCATAGGCGAAGAAAGCGTCCTTCACGTTGCGCTGGAACAGGTCTCGCAGACTCGGGCCCGAATCGGCAGTGGCTGCGCTCACGCTGTTGACGGTCAGGCGCGCAGTTGCGTCCGAAGTGCCGCCTGGACCTTTGGCAACGATGTGATAGCTGGTCGACTCGCTCGGGCTTACCGTTTTGGAACCATTCGCCTGAACGCTTCCCATCGATTCAATCGTGATGTCGGTTGCATTCTGGGCTTCCCATGTGAGCTTCGCCGATTGTCCTTGAGTAATATCGGCAGGATAAACGTTCAAAGTGACTGTCGGCTGCGGCTGCGCCGGAGGCGGAACCGGGGGCTGGGCAGCAACTTTCTTCTTCGCGCAGCCCGTGACCAGCAGCAGCGCCAGTGCCAGCATAGAAATGAATGTGAGTAAAGATACACGCGACTTCATAATTCTCCTTGTCGGGTCACGCAGGACCCGCATTGGCTAAGAGTTAGACGAAATAAGCCTGTCAATCGTGAGAGATGTTGCGCCAGCTAACAGCGCATGACGTAAATGAAGCTAGAAAAAAAATTGACGAGAGGCGCCTGAAGTTCATTTTGGGACAGACGACAACGATTAAGCGAACGAATGCAGAAACCAGCAAACGTGAGCGCCGACATCTGGATCACAATCTGGAAGAGCAACGCAGCTCGCTGAGCTCGAAGAGCGCTCACCGGCCCATGCACCACAATGAACGGTACATGAACGGCCGGCAGAATAAGCAACGCAACAACAGCAATTCCCGCCGTCAACAAAAGGCCTTGAATTACCTGTCGCGAATGCATGGCAAGAGTATCCCGCCATTAGAGGGACGAAATCAATCCAGAGTCTCAGGATTAGGTAACAGCAGTCGTACGACGTTGGGCGAAAGCCTTAGGAATCAGAGGGCTCTTGGCCGGCGTCCACAGGCTGATCCTCGGCGACTTCATCGCTTTCTTGCCATTCTGCACTGCAATGGTTGCACTTCCACGTGTTGCTGCGAAGCGGCAGCGGGACGCCAATCGCATATGCAGAAACAAGTCCCAATCCGCGATTGACGCCTTCAAACTCAATATCCACCGAGCCACATTTAGGGCACTTTGGCTGCTCGAACTTTTCGCCGTTGGCGCCGATCTCGAAGTCCTCCGGTACTGGCTGCTGAAGGATCTCCTTCGCGCTTTCAGCATCATCCTCTCTCACTTGAAGCCGCATGTTGCCGATCATGTTCGACATGAACCAGTCCATACGGATGTAGTTTTCGTCGGCAAGAAAGGCATCGATTCCAGCTGACTGCAGCCGTCCGCGAGCGAGCATTGCCTCGGGCAAGTCTCGAAATCTGGCTATAGTTACAAGCTGTGGATGAGAGGCTTCTGCCTCCGGCGCTGTGGTCGTGTACTCAACGTGACCTCCACGTTTCTCGATCTCCGCCTTTAATACCTCGCGCGCCGTTTCGGTGAGTTCATCGGACGACTGCAGAAGCTTGTCCAGCTCTTCATCGGCCATATGACTGTAAACGTCGATGAGCCGTGTGCGTTCGCGTTCGGGATCAATTTTGGTCATCGCAAATACCAGTGGGCTATTTGGCTAATCCTTCGTCGTACATTGAGCCATACGACAAGTATTGCTTCACCGCATCCCGGGGATAGCTCATCTGGATGCGCTCAGTCTTTCCAGAGCCGCTCGATGTGAGCATCGGATACACGCCGGTATAGTACGTCGGCAGATTGAGCTTCTTATAGCGCACAACCACTTGATCGCGCAGTGCGGGATCAAAGTGGACTCCGTACTTATCGACAAGAGCCTTGATCGCATCGTAGTCTCCTTCAGCCTTGATGCGCATCAACTCAGCGAGCAGCATGCCGACTCCTTTGCGCATGAGCTGGTAGTCCTTCACACGAATGTATGTCTTCCCATTTCGGTCAAACTGCTCGATCGAGCCCGGCACCTTGTCTTTGATGTAGCCTTCGATCAGCGCGCGGTCGCGTTCGTGGTCTTCTTCGATTGTGTCTCCTTTCGGGATTCGCCGCAGCTGCGTAAGCGCTACGATGGCTGCCGAATCGTACATAGCCTTCGCAACTTCATCCTGGTTCGTGATGAGGCCTAGTTGTTTCAGTTTGGGATCGAACGCATTCCACAACGCCATCAGGTCGGCGCGCCCTTCTTCGAGCGTCGAGAAATACTCTTTCAGATATGGCTCGGCCCCGCTCTTCATGCGATCGCTCAGCTTGCCTGACCCATGTCCGATGACCTCGTGCATGGCGGTGAAGAGATCGCGCGCTTCGTTGCCGTACTTGATGTCGCGCGCAAGCGTCTCCTGGTCGGGATCGAATTCCTTTGCTGCAGCGGTGCCGGACGCGTCAGAAAGAGCGCGGCTGCTTCCGGTAAAAAGAAAATTCTTCGTGCCGTATTTTTCGTGGATCTGATTTTCATTGGGCAGATTGTCGCCAACGGTGGTCACGTGGAAGTCGCCAGTCTCGATCACGGTTTCCACAGCTTTCACCACCGGCGGAGTGAAAGCGGTCTTCTTGTATTTCGCGTCCCACGGCGCTTTCTGCTCGAAGTACTCGGCGTTCTGCGCCAGCTTCACCATGGCATCCGTGACTTTCTTATCAGTCACGCTGACAAAGCTCTGCGAACTGCCTTTTGCTCCGCGCGCATCGCGATAGACTTCGATGAAACCATTGGCGAAATCGACGGTTGCGTTGTTCTGAACCCAATCGGCGTCGAACTTCAGCCAGTCGTTAAAATCTCCAGTCTGGTAGTAGCGAATGAGATCGGCGATAACCTGGGCCTGCTTAGGATCAGCCACAGCTTGAGCTTTCGCGAGATATTCGTTGGCCCGTTTCAGGAAAGTTGCATAGAGCCCGGGAGGGACGCTGCCATCCGGCGTTCCTGCGCGATAGACCTGCTCTTCCAGCTTGCCGTCGCTGCCGCGAACCACGCGCGAGTTTAGAGAATGCTCCTCCTTGAAGTCCTTCAAGTCATTCAGCGATAGCCCGGGATAAAACGTATTCGAGCTCGCTTGAATGATGTCCTTGCCGCCGGATGGACTCTTGGCCGTATCCATCGGTTCAAAATCGGGATCGAAGATTGATGCTTTGAGATCATCAAGTTCTTTATTCAGCGCGTCGGAATCAGCGAGGGGCGGAAGGTCGGCATATGCTGTCTTAAAGGCACCATTCTTTTGCGCGGTTTGGGCTGCGTTCTTCAAATCATCGAAGCTGAAATCGGGAACAAATTTCTGCGCGGTGAGATCGTTGTGATTGCCGCGATTGGCCCAGAAGAGCTTGGCGTAATCGGTGATCTTTTGCATCACCTGCGCATCGATGCCCTGCTTGCGCGCGATTACCTCTTCCAGCAGACGCTTCTCCCTCAGCGCGTATGCCGAGAGTTGGTCGTAGATGATCGGATCGATGGCAACCGCCGCTTCGTACAGCCAGTACGCAAGCTCCTGCTGCTTCGCATTCAGCGTACGAAAGCTCTCGGCTTTGACCTGAACGAAGCCGGTATCGCCGACGCGATCGACGAGCGCCGATTGCGGTTTAGTTTGAGATTTCTTTTGAGACTTTGCCTGACAGAACGCGACGTTACTGAAAAGAGAAGAAATTATGAGTACTGCGAAAAGCTCTCGTCTCACGGATGTCTCTCCTGATCAAACGAAAACTTTTCATGGTAAACCTTACGGGGTTTGATGGGCTAATCGCGCAAAAAAACTGAGAGCGAACACGAAGGTCACGAAGAACACGAAGGTGAAAGTAGCAAATGAAGCTTAATTCTTGAGCGGGACACTATCAGCTGTGTAGCGATTATCGAGATGATCTCTTTTTCTTTCTTGCCTTTACCTTCGTGGCCTTCGTGACCTTCGTGTTAACCCCCGGTTTTATCAGCGCAGTAGCTTCAATCTGAACTTTCGCGCGAGGCTCCAACAGTCCCGCCACCACCACGACCGACATAGCTGGAGAGTGCCCCCCAAGCTCCTCGCGATGCGCATCTTCGATGATGGCGCTATGGCGGAGAAATGCGTCGCGATCGGTGATGTACCACGTAAGCCGGATCAGATGCTCAGCTGTTCCCCCCGCGGCTTCGAGCGCGGTAAGCACATTCGCGAGCGCCTGGCGGCTCTGCTGCGCAAAGTCGTCGGAGACGAGCTCTTCTGTAATCGGATCGCACCCGATCTGACCGGCAATCGCCACCAGTTTTCCCTCACCCACGATCACATGCGAAAAACCGCTGGGATCCGGCCAGCCTTTCGGATTTACTTGCTTTATCGACATCGCGTCGCGCCGCTCCGCATAGAGAATTGACTTCGCTTCCGCATTGTAAGTCTCGAGTTGTGGATGGGATTAAGCGGCTCCGAAATGCATACTTCTGGTCAATACTCTCGTAAATATTAGTTAAAAGTTGTGCTGTCTTTTCAATGGGTTCCCAAGGTGCTTTGTCCCAAAGTCACCGAAAAGTACCGTCATTTTTGGGGTTTATTGCCGTAAGATGAGGCAGCCGCTTCTCTGAAAAGGATGCGTATTCGGCTGTGGAGCAACCACGGCCAAGGAGAACTATGGATTACGAACAAGGCGCAGTGGAATCGAATCATCAATACGAAGCTGAGCCGGTTCCTGCCCGCGGCGTAAATGCTCCGCTGATTGCGATGGTATTAGCGGCGGTGTACGTCCTCGGCTCCGGTTATTTCATGTACAACATGGGCTCGCGCGTCAGTAAAGTTGAGACGGCGCAGCAGGCCGTGATTCAAAGCGCCGAACTGCGCAACAAAGCGATGATGGACCAGCTCGGCATGACCGAAGCTGGACTGAAGCAGTCCACGCAGCAACTGCAGGTCCGCTTAGGCAGAACTCAGCGCGAACTCGCGGCGCGCGCCGCAGCCCTGCGCAAGCAGCTCGCTGAGACTGAAAAGGAACTGCAGGACAGCCAGAAGCAGCTCGCGGCTGTCTCGAATGACCTGGGCGGCGTGAAGACCGATCTGACCGGAGCGAAGGGTGACATCAGCGCGACGCGCACCGACCTCGAAGCCACCAAGAAAAAACTCGAGAGCACGATCGGCGACCTCGGCCAGCAGAGCGGGTTGATCGCACGCACGCGCGACGATCTGGAGGTCCTCAAGCACAAGGGCGACCGCAATTACTACGAATTCACGCTGACCAAGAGCAAGCATCCGACGCCCGTGGGAACCGTAAGCCTGCAGCTCAAGAAGGTCGATTCGAAAAAAGGCAAATTCACGATGAATGTGATCGCGGACGATCACACCATCGAAAAGAAGGACCGTAACGTCGCCGAGCCGCTGCAGTTCTATACCGGGCGCGACCGCATGTTGTACGAAGTTGTGGTCTTCACCGCCGACAAGAAATCCGTAAGCGGATACCTGAGCACGCCGAAGAACGCACCCCAGCCCGGCGTGATCAGCGCACAACCAACCACATAGAGCATCTTCCCAGTCTATTGCTGGAAGCCCCAGTGGAAGCTGTGTAGAAGCCCCCGACTTTAGTCGGGGGCGCACGGCGCAGCCGTGCGTCCAGTTCGGAATTCGTAAAACTGCGCTTTAGCGCTGGCTCACGCGCGTGGCGCGCTCGTAACCCCACGTCCTCACGACACCATCGCGCATCGAGAAAGATGAACGATTTTCATCAAATGAGCGTGGTTTTTTATGCAAGCCGCGTTTTAGATCTAAACAACTCTTGACGAATTGCTCATGGACTGTTTCCGTGCCAGTCGGAGCAAAAACGATTCCAATTTTGTGCGGCTGCAAAGAAGATTCGTTGCCGACAATTGGCACGGCGATGCGGCGGATGCGCGCCTCGCGTAAGCCAGCGCTAAAGCGCAGTTTTACGAATTCCGAACTGGACGCACGGCTGCGCCGTGCGCCCCCGACTAAAGTCGGGGGCTTCCACTCGAATCTAGTTCATGGAGCAAGCGCCTGGACCGCGAGGATCGCCGCAGCTGCCGCAAGGCCCTGGCGAAGAGGCAAAGCTCTTCGCTGAACTCCCTACCGCGAAGCTCGACAATTGCTGATCAAGATTCTTGCCGGAACAGGACGGACAAACGGGCGACTCAGCACCGCGAACGACCGCCTCAAAGCGGCGCTCACAATCTTTGCAGATATACTCGAAAATAGGCATACGGAATTAG
>DATEMI010000365.1:0-3263 GCA_035275665.1 Terriglobales bacterium
GTGTGTCTAGCGCGACCAGTCAAGGTATCTGGCAGTCAGCAGTCAAGGTATCTGCCTGTATTTAGTCAAGGTATCTGCCGGTAGCCACATGCGCTTTTCAAGACGGGCACCCAAGACGTTTTTGGTAGTCTGTCCTCATGCTCACTTGTAGCGCGATTTTGTTTGATCTTGATGGAGTGCTCGTCGATTCCACTCCTGCGGTCGAGCGCGTATGGCGCAAGTGGGCCGAGGATCACAACGTCGATCCCGACTACGTGATGCAGTGGGCGCATGGAAGACGTTCGATTGAAACGCTTCGCCGTGTCGCTCCAGAAATGGATGCGGCGAAGGAAAACATCAACGTCGAGCGGCGTGAGATTGAAGATCTTGAAGGTGTGACCAAGATTGAAGGAGCTTCGGAATTGCTAGCCTCAATTCCTCCGGACCGCTGGACGATTGTGACATCAGCAACGCGTCCTCTCGCGGAAGCGCGAATGAACTATGTACGTTTGCCCCTTCCAAAGGACGCGATTACTGCGGAACTTGTCGAACGCGGGAAGCCACATCCCGAGCCGTATCTGAAAGGCGCGCAGCTGCTGGGATTTCCTCCGGCGGAATGTCTGGTGGTCGAAGACACAGCGGCAGGCATAGCCGCGGCCAAAGCGGCAGGAATGATGGCCATCGGACTCACGACCACGTATCCGGCCCACGATTTGCGCGAAGCCGATGTTGTAGTCCGCTCATGCGCCGACATCCGCCTCGAAGTAAAAGAAGGCCAGGAAGAAGACCTCAAGCTCCAGCTCTATTTCGAGTACTCGCCTGCGGAAATCTAGGCAGATTCATTTCGACCATTCCGGCTTAGAATAGGGATTGCTTGCTCCTCTAAGACAACCAGCACCACCTATTCCATCGAAGGAGTCCGCATGGCGCTAAGCCGGACGGAGCAGAAGAAGACCGCGGTCGCGGAACGGCCTCAAGAGGCAAAAAGCTACGCGGGACTCACCAGCGAACAACTGATCCAGATGTACCGGATCATGTACATGTCTCGCCGCATTGATGACCGTGAAATCCTTCTGAAAAGGCAGCAAAAGATCTTTTTCCAGATCTCTGGCGCAGGGCACGAAGCCCTGATGGTTGCCGCGGCCTTTTCTTTGAAGGGCGGCCACGACTGGTTCTATCCCTATTACCGCGACCGCGCTCTGGTACTCGCTTTGGGTGTCACGCCGGAGGAACAACTGCTTCAGGCTGTTGGTGCGGCGGAGGATCCGGCTTCAGGCGGCAGGCAAATGCCTTCTCACTGGGGACACAAGCGGCTAAACATCGTCACGCAGTCTTCGCCGACGGGAACGCAATTGCTGCAGGCAATCGGATGCGCAGAAGCCGGACGTTATCTCCATCGCAATCCCAAAGCTGCGCAGCGTCAGGATCGCAGCGACTATTCCGGGTACAAGGATGTTGTGTTCCACGGGGACGAAGTGGTTTACGTCTCCTGCGGCGATGGCACTACAAGCGAGGGCGAGTTCTGGGAGGCGATCAACGGCGCCTCCAACATGAAGCTGCCCGTTCTGTTTGTTGTAGAAGACAACGGTTACGCGATCTCAGTTCCTGTTGAAGTGAACACAGCCGGCGGGAATATCTCCAAGCTCGTTTCCAATTTTCCGAATTTCTACTTCGCGGAATGTGATGGGACAGACCCTGTGGAATCGTATGCAGCGATGCAGGCTGCCGTGAAGCACTGCCGGTCCGGCAAAGGTCCGGCATTCGTGCACGGACATGTGATTCGCCCATACTCGCACTCGCTATCCGACGACGAGAAGCTCTATCGTCCGGAATCTGAAAGGTCGCGCGATGCGCAGCGCGATCCGATTACGCGCATGCAGTTGTTCCTCATTCGGGAAAACATTCTTGATGAGGAAGCAATCAACAAGCTGGAAAAGGATGTTGATCGAGAGATTCAACGCGCCACGGATCACGTCTTAGGCGCGCGGTTCCCAGAGCCAGTCACGATCAAAGAAAACCTCTACTCCCCGAACCTCGACGCCACCTCTGCCCAATTCGAAACTCAGCCCAAGAGTTCCGGTGCGGAGAAGACCATGGCCGATCTCATCAACGCCTGCCTGCGCGATGAGATGAAGCGAGACGAGCGCATCGTAATGTTTGGCGAAGATGTTGCCGACTGCAGCCGCGAGCAATACCTCAATGAGAAATTGGTCAAAGGCAAAGGGGGGGTTTTTAAGCTCACGTCCGGCCTGCAGTGCGCGTACGGTTCCGATCGGGTTTACAATTCGCCACTCGCCGAGGCCTCAATTGTTGGACGTGCTACGGGCCTGGCAACTCGCGGATTGAAGCCGGTTGTTGAAGTCCAGTTCTTTGACTACATTTGGCCTGCGTTCCACCAGATGCGTAACGAGCTTCCAACAATCCGGTGGCGCTCGAACGGAGCCTTCTCTTGTCCTGCGGTGATTCGCGTCGCAATCGGCGGATATCTCACCGGCGGAGCGATCTATCACTCGCAGTGCGGTGAGAGTCTCTTCACGCATACGCCGGGAATGCGCGTTGTATTTCCATCGAATGCACTCGATGCCAACGGTCTTCTTCGCACGGCGATTCGCTGCGATGATCCGGTGCTGTTCTTAGAACACAAGCGTCTCTATCGTGAAACCTTTGGACGCGCTCCATATCCCGGTCCTGACTATATGATCGCGTTTGGGAAAGCGCGGATCATGCGGCCGGGCGACGATATGACGCTGGTTACCTACGGTGCGACGGTTCCGCGTGCCTTGCAGGCAGCGCAACGCATCGAGCGCGAGCTCGACATCAGCGTTGAGTTGATCGACTTGCGGACACTCAATCCATACGACTGGGAAGCTATCGCAACCTCCGTAAAGAAGACCAACCGCGTCATCGTCGCGCACGAGGACACGCTGAGCTGGGGCTACGGAGCGGAGATCGCAGCGCGCATTGCCGGAGAACTCTTCGAGCATCTCGACGCGCCAGTCAAACGCGTGGCAGCGCAGGATACATTCATCGCCTATCAACCGCTGCTCGAAGACGAAATTCTGCCGCAGGCTGACGACTTCTATCACGCTATTCAGGAACTAGCGGAGTATTAACCACAGAGGACACAGAGGCGCACGGAGAAAGATTTAGCAATGTTCTTTCCTCCGTGTTCTCTGTGTCCTCTGTGGTGATGGGTTTTGATCGTGTTCTCAGGAATCTTTTCCGGCGATGAACGCAAGCGTAAAGAGCAGGAGATGCGCGAGCAGCATCGTCTACCTCCTGGA
>DATEMI010000366.1:0-4328 GCA_035275665.1 Terriglobales bacterium
ATCGCGATCAGCGTTGAAAAATATTTTGTTTGCATCCACATTGGCTGACTCTTTTCCATGTCAAAGCATTATGACGAATATAGTGGGATGGGGAGCTCCCTCCAGGGCACTCCCATCGCGAAATGCGAAATGCGCTCAGAAGACAAACCGCGTCATGATCTCTCACCGGGGCTTACTTGACGATCGATTCGCTGCAATTGGGTATGAAGCTTCCCCTTCTTAGATGATTTAGCGTTTCTAGTCATACAAACTTTTCGCTTGCAAAGCGCACTCCTCGAAGAAGGACAAACTCCAAGACACGGCTGCCGGCAATCAATCCTGTTCCTACTCCGCCGATGCAATGCTAGTGTGCAGGTTGCGGGCTAGGCTGTTGAGCTGCAGGACTCGGCTGCACTCCGGAAAAATCCACTTTTGGAACTTGACGTGAGCTTTCGCTTGCGGCGAAATAAGCGTCGTTTCTCTTGAATCCAGCCATATTCGCCCAAATGCTATTGGGAAACTCTCCAACGTAGGTGTTGTAATCCTGAAGAGCGTCGTTGTAGCGCTTCCGCTCGACGGCAATTCTATTTTCGGTTCCCGCAAGTTCGTCTTGAAGGCGCAAGAAATTCTCATTGGAGTGAAGCTGCGGATAGTTCTCGACAATGGCGAGAAGCCGTCCAATTGCGCCATCCAACTGCTGATTCGCCGCAATCTTTGCCGAGGGGTTTGCTGCCGACAAAAGAGTCGAACGTGCCTTTGCGATGTCGCCAAAGACCGTCTGCTCCTGCTTCGCATAGCCCTTTACCGTCTCAACGAGGTTTGGAATCAAGTCGGCGCGTCGTTGGAGCACCACGTCCACTTGCGACCAGGCGGATTTCACCGTTTCATTTTTGGCCACCATCTGGTTCTTTGCGCTGACGTAGCTTCCTCCAATCGCAAAAGCGAGGATGATGATTACCAACAATGCAATCAGAGCTTTCATTCGAATCTCCTACATTCCGTCACTGCTTCTCAGAGTCGGTCCACTGCTGCGACAACCTGTTCTATCGTTTTCAGATATGCAGGAAAAATTGTTTTCGCATCGAGCGCATCCGGCTTGACCGTGCCTTCACGCACATTCAGCAGCTCAACGAAAGGGCGAATATCAACATTCAGCTTCCTTTGCAATTGCTGAAGCACAGCGCGTTGGCTGCCTTCCGGCTCTTCTCCCATTGCGATCAAAGAATGCCTGAACAGAGTCATAAAAGAGGAAATGGAGTCCATCATCAGCTTGAGCACGTCCGCCCTGCTAACAAAATTCTGTCGCAAACGGATCAGCTTGGTCCTGAGTTCGTGCTCAACCTGAACTCGATGCAGACGCAGTGGGATGTTTAATTCCGCTATCAGACCCTGTCCGTAAATGACTCGGTGATGTGCACGCATGTCGAGCAGCTCAATCGCGAACACATCCGCCGCCTCTTTCACTTCTTCGACAGATAAGAACAATGGTATTGATTGGCTTTCTTTCTTCCACCACTGCACAGCGTCTGACAGTGCGAGCATCGCCGCCGCCGACACTTCGTGTAACACGCAGAGGACGTTGACATCAGAGAACTTCTCGTGAAAGTTCGCTGCGGCTGCGGAACCGTATAAAACCACGGAATGCAGATTATTACCTGCGGCAATTTTCAGACGGTCCACGAGCTCTTTCAGGCGGGTTTCGATCCGCTCACGTTGGTTCGCTTTCATGTCTTACCAGCTCCCGCTTGCTCCGCCTCCCCCCGAACTGCCCCCGCCAAAACCACCAAATCCTCCACTACCGCCGAAGCCTCCACCCCATCCTCCTCCGCCGCCCCAACCACCACGATAGCTGCCTCGTCCACCCCATCCGCCGAACAGCCATCCCAAGAGCATCCACCGACCGACGCCAGTGAATAGCAGCAAAAATATCACCAGCAACCCAAAAGCGATTACTCCAAATGGAATGGTCTGAGGCTGGTCAGGTTCGGAGGGTGGCGGACGCTGCGATTGCGCGGAGAGCGTCACGCCAGCATCAGCAGCTATTGTCTCGGCGACTCTTTCCGTCAATAGCTTAACAGCCGCACTGAAATCCCCTTGTCTCAAAGCGGGAACCGCCTCTCGTCCGAAGCTTCCTACCTTGCCATCGGGCAGAATCGGTTCGAGACCGTAACCCACTTCAATTCGGTAGCGGTGATCGTCTGTGGCGAGGAGGATCAGAACTCCTCGGTTTGTTGACTTGTTTCCAATGCCCCACGACTTGTAGAGCTCAACGGCGTAGCCTTCCACATCTCTTCCGTCCAAAGAATGAATCGTAACGACGGCAATCTGGACTTTGGCTTTCTCGTCAACTTCGGTGCAGAGACTTTCAAGGTAAGCCTCTGATTGCGCATCGAGGACATGGGCAAAATCGTTTACGTATCCAATGGGCCTCAGATTCGCAATCGGCTCAGCCCTGATGTAAGTCAGAAGACACACTACGGTGCCAAGCGCCAAAACCGTTGTTGCGCGTCTCAAGACCACATCGGATTTTACCGGGAGCGACCACTGAACTACCCGAGTGCTTTCGAAGGTGTCTGGTATGTGGGGTGGATATCCAACGCTTAGGGTCGTCTGTGCTCACGGTGAGTCTGCTAAAGCGGTCGTTACTCAGCCGGTATTCGATGCGCCGTTCATCAGTGAATATTCCTAGCGCCTTCGACGGCCTCGTCATAGTTGCTGACCTTCTTCAGTCAATGGCTTCGGACAGACCGTCACGGCGCCGGACGTGGCACCAGAAGCTTTCCGTGCTATTTCTTCTTTGTATTATTCCAGGGACGTACAGGCTGGTAGTTGGCAACTGGTAGTTTCATCGGTGTTGTCTTTGATTTTGATCGAGAGCTGATTGCTAATTGCCGACAGCCTGTTCGTTGCTTCGCAGCTTCGTTGCTCCGCGGCTTTGTAGCTGCTGGAATAAGCGTATGATCGACACACCCTCGCAAATCTCCGCTGGCCGACGGTTTTCTGCGACGAGCAGGAGAGCCTCCATGCAATCTGAACGTCAGCGTCCTGCCGCTCGACGCATCTCCCAGAACTCTGCACCAGTCACAGAACCTGCAACAAACAACGGTGCTCCGCAAAATCGAAAGATTCTCGCTGGCTGGAAAGAAATCGCCAATTATCTGGGTCGTGGAGTGCGCACGCTGCAGCGCTACGAGTCCCAATATGGTCTTCCTATTCGTCGTCCGGCGGGCAAGGACCGCAGCTCCGTGATGGCCTCTCCTGACGAACTGGATCAGTGGCTGAATCGATCGCCGCTGAAGAACCAGCGGCATGTCCGACGCGCTCTGCTGGTTCTCGATGTGCCGGGCGCGGGCAGCATCTCAGGTCGCAAACTCATCCTCGAAGTCGGCAAATTCAACGTGCTCACCGCACTCACTGCCGAGGAGCTGTATGAGACAGCGGAGAAGTTCGACGTCGACGGCTTTGTCGTCGATTGCCCGCCTGGGGACACTCTGGCATCTGAGATCTGCGAATCCTTAAAGGAACGACATCCCAACCGGGCGCTCTTCGCCGTGGTTGAGGAAGCGCCGACCAACGGGAATGCCCCCAAATGCGCCGACTACGTCGTCACCGGCAACGATCCCCAGAAGCTGCTCGAGGCCGTGATAGGCGTCTTCGGAGCACCTCGCATCGAGTAGAGTTAGGTCCTCGCAAACACAAACAGCAGCCGATTTGCCATTCACGAATAACTGACACACTTTATGACCACCCTCCAAAAGAAATGCAATCTTCTGGTCGGATGCGTCGTGAACATCGACGACATCCAGCAAAGGCCCCGCTCCGCGTAGCATCTCTCTACTCGTTCATCATGTTGAGATTAGCGATTTCGAATGGCTATGAATGGAATCTGTTCCTGAGGGCGGAGATACGAAATTCCTCCGCGAACCAGCAGAGGAGCCTATTGCTTAGTAGTTTCGCTCCCGACCCTGAGTGCTTGGTTTGCATCCTCGTGTTTTGGCTTTAGTGATGTGGTGCGCTCCAACTTGCGCCGCACACGGGTCGGAAGCTGACGCTTATTTACTACTTTGAATTTCCTCGGCATGCTGAGAATAATGGCATAAGACAGACAAATGCCATTGCGACATCTGCAGTGAAATCGGACAGTACCACACATATTGTTTGACCTCGGGACTCGAAAGGCGTAGCCTCCAAATTGAGCGAGCGCTCGCCCTCCCTCTTTCAGATCTCCTGAACTAAGTCAGCCCTTCTGAAGCTTTTCCTCCTTAGCCAACCGATCGACAGAATTGAGGCACGCAAATGCTCTCAATCTTTGCAAAGCGGGCTGCTATCGCCGCCCTGCTAATTGCGAT
>DATEMI010000367.1:0-2842 GCA_035275665.1 Terriglobales bacterium
CGAGACCGATTACCGGATCAGGATTGTCTTTCGATGTGGTATTGAACACCGGACCGATGGCCACGTAATCTGCGGAGGATTCATCGCCTACTCTGACCTGATCGGGATTATGAGTGGAGACGCCGACGATACGCTCAGATCCAACGATTCTGCGTGCAGCCTCCGGAGGAAGATCGTCCTGCCCGACATGAACGCCATCCGCGCCGGCGGCAACGCAAAGATCAGCGCGATCATTCAGGATCAGCCGAACGTCCTGCGGAAGAACGCGCCGCAGCTCGCGCGCAATGCGAAGAATCTCGCGCGACGAGGCATGCTTCTCGCGCAATTGAATCAGTGTCGCTCCACCGGCGGTAATTTCCTTTGCGAACTCGACGATTTCTCGAAGACCGCCTTTCCCAATTCGCGTTGGAACCAAAATGGGATACAGCCGACAGATAGGGGTTCTATCGATGAGGCTCAAGCCGTGAAACTCGCTTCAATCAAATAGCTCTTCCTTCCACAGCTTCTGTCCGCCCAGCGATGTATGGAACGCCCAGACAGCAAGCACGAACACGATTGCGTAGGCAAAGATGCCCACACCGGCGAACCAGCTTGAGAAATCAGACGTCATCGGAAGATTGACCAAAAGATCCGTCACGAAGAATCCCGAGATCAATGCGATCAATCCAAATCGCACCATCACGAAAGCCGCGCTGCCATACAACAAAACCATTGTCGGAATGTGAAGTGCGAGGTGCTGTGCTCCCAGGCTCTTGTAGAAAACCCAAATCCCAACAAAGACCAGCGTAGCCAGCCAGGTTTTCCGGAGCAGGACGCGTAGAAGAAACAGAACGAAGAAAAAGATGAGAGTACCCTGGAACTCCCACAGAACCCGCACCAGGTAATTGCCCATCACATGCCGAGCACCTAGAAGAAATGAGAGATCCCCCCAGATCAGCGGATCTCCAAGGCGAGCCAGGATCGTTCCATATCCATAGAAGATCAGGTTGATCAACAGACCCTCGAGGATGCCAATGAGTACGTCCTTGCCCACGAGCGGATCGCGCCATCGACCGTGCAGCAAACGTGTCCAGGAGATGATTGTCTGCGGCCAGTGCCGCCGTACATAAGGCTCGAGGGCAAGGTAGAGAACTGCAACCGTCACGCTAAGAAAGAGCGAGCCGCAGATGGCCAGAAGCAGCAGGCCAAAGCTCCCAACGCCCGCCACAAAGTGCGCGCGTAAGGCCCACACCACCATATCCACGATGAAATAGAAGGTGCCAATTCGCCAGGCGGCACTCAGATCGCTACGTTTCTTGCGTGTATTGCGATAACCCAACCATGCCGAAGCGAACAGGATGATCCCGCCAACGGTAGCGATGAAAATTCCTGAGGCTTTGTCTGCAGACTTTTCTTCTCGCAGCTGGCGATTCGGTTGGCTCCACGGCCCAGTTAGACTGAAAAATACTAGGCGTCCTCCCAGGGCAGCCGCTTCTACTCGAAGTGGAAGACCGCTTTCCGGCCACGATCCGCTCCAAGCCACCCGAGTATCGGAAGCAGCCAGCGAGTTCCATAATGGCTCGGTCAGCTGAAAGCGTGAAAAATCCAATCCGGCCAAGGCGAAGATCGGCTTCCAATCCACAGATTTCGGAGGCAGCGGGGCATCTTGTTTTTGTGGAGGAATCGCGCCGAAGCTCAGGAGCCTGCCTTGGGGATCCAACTCCACTGCGATCATTCCCGAAATGACATTCGGTGGATCGTCAGGGCCGGTCAAGCCCGGATTTAAGCTAAAGCTGTCTCTAAATTCCGTAACCAACATCGGCTGCGGACTCGAACGGTACCAGTAATGGATCACCGGCGGAGGCTGAGAGAAGACCTTGTCCCAATCCGGATGGGCACTCTGAGCTTTGATGTAGTGCAGAAAATCGTCCGATTCCCAGAATCCCCAGTCGCTGTCCCCCGCAGGTTGCGTATATCCAAGCTGATTCGAAATCTCCCGCGCTCTGTGCGTGAGCACGTCGGGAGACAAGTTCATGTTCATCTTTGGGAGGCTGCCGACCCGAACACCGACCCAGAAGCACGCGGCGAGAGCGAGCAAGATTCCCACAATGCAGGGGACGGCAATGCGCGGCGCGAGGCCCTCGACTTCTCCCGCCGCGGCGACCATTTGCGGCGACGGCGTTTCACCAGCCGCAAGCGCGGCAGCCAACGGATCTCCGCCGGGAAGAGCTGCAGCCACGGCCAGCACAGAAGCAGGGCGCATGGCTGGATCCGGCTCAAGGCAGCGCAGGATGACTCGTTCCACTCCGGGGTCGAGGTCGCGCACGAGAGTAGAAGGATTCGTGGGTGACGGAGATTCGGCTCGGGTGCGCACGATCTCGGCTAACGTGTCGGCCTGAAAGGCGCGTTTGCCGGTAAAGATTTCGTAGAGCACGAGGCCGAGCGCGTAGATGTCGCTCTTGGCCGTGACCTCTTTTCCAGCAAGCTGCTCCGGCGCCATGTACGCGGGAGTCCCATATCGGACCTGGTCGTGAGGAATGTGCTCGGCCAGATCGGCCAAACCGAAGTCCATGATCACGACTTCGCCTTGGCTGTTTAGCATGATGTTCGCCGGCTTCAGATCCCGATGCAGTACACCTTTGTCGTGTGCTGCGGCCAATCCGGCGCAAAGTTTGCGAGCTATTTCTAGCGCTTTGTCCGACGGGAGCCGCCCAATGCGTCGCAGGAGCGAGCCGAGGTCCTCGCCATCGACGTACTCCATCGAGAGGAACACCAGCCCATCGGCTTCGCCGATGTCGTAAATGCGGCAGACGTTCGGGTGAGAAATACGCCGCGCAATCCGCACTTCGTTGTGGAAGCGCTC
>DATEMI010000368.1:0-7613 GCA_035275665.1 Terriglobales bacterium
TATTTCCTGATTGGATGGAACTCGAGGAGGGGTGCGTTGCGCAAAAGAATCAGCAAAGCGAGCTCGTTCCGCCAATCTTGAGAGCATGTAGCGGATAATACACCGGTTTTCTTCCGGCTCAACTCGACGGAGTACACTGGAAGGTACTTAAGTGCATCTAAGCTGTTTGCACTCTTGCAGGACATGACTTGCGAGCCTCTGGGAGGACAAATGGCCACCAATCCGAACTACAAAGCTGTGCCAGTCGAGAAAGAACGCGAACTTGTGCAGGTATTCGACACGGCCGATGAAGCTGAGGCGCTTGTTGTGCAAGGACTGCTCGAGTCAAATGGAATCGAAGCACTGAGAACGTATCTGGATGCTCCTCAGGACGTCCTTCCCGGTGTAGGTGGAATCGTTCTTCGCGTTCGCCCAAGCGATGCCGAAGAGGCCCGCAGCATCATCGAAGAGCAGCGCAATGCCCCGCCTGAGGACGAGGAATCCAGCGAGATGGAAACGCCATAGTCGCCTGCTCGCGGCCCCACCGAATCTGATCGACTCCTTCCCGGTTCAGGAAGAAACTTGTCGCGCCCGTGATATCGGTTCGATACGTGCAGGCGCTTTCGGAGCCCAAATGCTCAAGCACCTCCGGACGCGGATGCCCATAGCGGTTGAATTTCCCTACTGAAATAATTGCGAACTCCGGCTGAGTTTTCGCCAGAAGCTCCGGAGTAGAAGACGTCGCGCTACCGTGATGTGCGATTTTGAGCAGGCTTATGTGCCCAAGCTCAGGAGTAATGATGCGCTCGGTTCTCTTTTCTGCATCGCCCCCCAGCAAGACCGAGGCTTTGTCGTAGGCGATCTCAACGACCATAGAATCGTCGTTGCCACGCGATGTTGCATGTACATCATCCGCAAGGGGAGCCAGCACTGTAAATGCCGCTCCGCCGAAATTGAATTTCTTGCCTGCGCTGTACTCCACTACCGGGATTCCGAATCGGGACGCTTCGGCTGTCAACGCTTCGAGAGCCGGCGTTTGTGGCGCGGGAGCAACCCACAAGGATTCTGGACGAAAGTTTGGCGAGCACGGCGGGCAGCCCACCGATGTGGTCGCCATGCGGATGCGATAACGCAACGGCATCTAGATGCGAAAATCCGCGCGACCACAAGTACGGCGAGATCACTTCCTCGCCGATGTCGAATCCAGATGTATTTACGCCGAAAGTTCCACCGCCATCCAGCAACAGTGTTTTGCCTTGTGGCGTCACCACGAGTAGGGAGTCTCCTTGTCCAACGTCGATTGCTGTCACCTCCAGCTTGCCGGGGATGGTGTCCGCCCTGCGAGCATAGAGAACACACAAGTCGCTGACGACTAACACGAGCAGCGATCCAAACAGCAGCAGATAGCGTCTGCGGGCCGCCAGAAGACAAAGCGCGACGGCTATCAGGCAAAAACAACTCGCCCAGATGGATGGATTTGGCACTCGAATATCCGCTGCTCGGAAATGCGAAAACATAAACACGGCGAAGCTGACCAGATGAAGCAGCAACGCCGTGATCACTTTGGGAATCACTGCCAGCCATACGCCGCCGTAGCTGCACAAGGTTGCGATCACTGCGACTGGCAGAAGGAAGCTCATTACCGGCACCACCGCGACATTCGCGGGCAGAGCCAGAGTGGTTGCACGGTGAAAGTAGACGGCCATCGGCAAAGCCAACGCAGCCTGCATCAGGGCAGAGATGAGAAAGATCTCCGTGAGCCGGAGAACTACTCGTGTGCCTCCGAACAGGATTATTCCAGCGAGCCATTTTGGAACAAGTCGCTCAAGACGAACAAACAGCATTCGCAAGTTGAGGCGAAACTGCGCTTGTCTCGGGAGCAGGTGTAAGTCATAGCTGGTCGAATCAGGTTGATAGAGCGCTTTTCTGTAAGCCGCGGTTGTGCGTTCCAGAATGGGAACTGCCATGCCGGCAATCGCGATGACAGCCAGAAAGGTCATCTGGAAACCTGCATCGAATAGCGAAAATGGATCAATGGCCAGCCCAGCTAAGGCGGCGAAGCCAATCGCATTCAGCACGTCCCGCTCACGATAGAACAGGCGTGCAAGCATGTAGACGCCGCACATGAGCGCGGCACGTTGAACCGGAGCACCAAGATCGGTGATCGTCATGTACAAAGCAACGAACACCACGCTGAAGACCGTGGCCGCGATCTCTGGCATGCGGCACAAGCGCGCAATCCAGAAGACGGCAAAGGCGAGAATCGCGACCGCCATTCCCGAAACTACCAGCAGATGGTAAGAGCCAGTTCGCTGGAAGTCGCGTTTCACGCGCTGATCGAGCAACGATCGCTCGCCCAGGATCATGGCGGCCAGCAATCCTGCGTCTGTGCGGCTGATTGCAAACAACGGCCACTTCGGTTCCGCGGCGGACTGGAGCGCGACGATATGGCTTAGAAGACTCTCGCGAATCTGCGCTCGCCACCGGCCCAGGCGCGTGTCTCCCATTCCGGGAAGCACTTCGATCTCTCCTGCTTTGGCGTTCAAGACCTCTACGATGCCTTGCTGCTGCAGGAACGCTCTGCGGTCGAAGACGCCCGGATCGCCGAAGACCTGAGGAGAACGAATTCGTCCACGGATCCGAAGCCGTTGGCCGTAATGGAATGAACTGCTCGGCGCAACCAGCAATTCATCGGAATCGGTTTCGGGATCGGTGTCATAAACGCTGATTCGGACTCCGAAGTGCTGTGTATGTGCTGCGGACCCATCTTCGCGAATGATGCGGTCGACCTTGAGATCGAGTTGCTGGTAAGCCTCCGGGACTACTTCGGCCCTCTCGTTGTCGATGGCTCGCTCAAGAACCGGCAGGGATGCTCGTGTGACGAAGCCCTCGATCGCAACTTGCTGATTCTCAAGTTCCGTCGGAAAGAGTGGTACAGGCTCCGTTGGTCCAAAAGAGAACTGCGCCGCGCCCGCAGCTGCAAGCGCCAGAAATGCTGACGCCCAGGCGATCCTCACACGTACTGGCAGCGTAATCGCGAATCCGCCGAGCACAACGAGCAGTAGCGCGGCGGCGATTTCCCAATTTGGGGGTGCCCACTGTCCCATGCCTAAAGAGAGCTTGGCGCACACAATGCCTCCGGCATAAACGAGAGCAGCAAAGAACAGCGGATGAGGGACGGCTGCAGCAGGAGGCGTCGAAGTCGGGGATGGGCTAACTGCAGGAGCCGCGGCAGCCACGGGATAAGCAGTGTAACGCAGAGCCGGTCGAATCACTGAGGCCTCACCGGCTACCGCCGGCGGCTCTGTTGGCGCGGCTGAAAAGTGTTAACCTGAAAGCTTGGGGCTCGGCTGCAACGGCCACCTTAGAAGCTGGCTTTCATGGATCATCGGGCATTTTTCTTTCAGAAACTAGGACTTACGAGCCGCGACTTGGAGCGCTACCTGGCCGAGGCTCTCTCGGCAGGCGGCGATTACGCTGACCTTTATTTCGAATACCACACCTCGACTTCCCTGAGCCTGGACGAATCGCTGATCAAATCGGCCACTCAGGGGATCTCCGCTGGCTGCGGCGTGCGGGTCATCTCCGGCGAGCGCACCGGCTATGCCTATACGGACGACCTCTCCGCAGAACGCATTTTCCGGGCAGCTCGAACAGCGGCTCTGATTGCCAGCGGTCCAAACAAGCAGCCAATGGTCAATCTGAAGGACCCGACTGGCGGCCATACGTTGTATGCAGTGGCATCGCCGTCGGTCGATGCTGAGGTCGCAGCCAAGGTCGAGTTGCTTCACCGTGCGGACAAAAACGCCCGCAGCCATGACTCGCGGATCGTCCAAGTTCGCGCAAGCTATGCCGACGAGCTGCGGCGCATTCTCGTGGTTGGCTCCGATGGAGTCATCGCGTCGGATTCTCAACCCTTGGCACGAATGAGCGTATTTTGTATCGCGAAGGGTGGACAGAATTCGGCGCGCGGAACCTCCGGTGGCGGTGGTCGCGTCGGAATCGATTATTTCCAGACGGAAAAGACGCCGGAGTACTTCGCGCATGAGGCTGCGCGGCAAGCGATCATTCAACTCGACGCGCGTGAAACTCCCGCTGGCGAGATGGAAGTTGTTCTTGGCCCGGGCTGGCCTGGAGTTCTCTTGCACGAAGCTGTGGGTCACGGTCTCGAAGCTGACTTCAATCGCAAAAAGACCTCGGCCTTTGCTGGTCTGATCGGAAAGCGCGTAGCAAGCGCGAAGATCACGGTCGTTGACGATGGAACCATGCCTTCGCGCCGCGGCTCGATCAACGTGGATGATGAAGGCTCGCCCACGCAACGCACGGTGCTGATCGAAGACGGCATTCTCAAGGGATACATCAGCGACAAGCTCTCCTCGCGGCTGATGGGTATCGCCGATACAGGAAACGGACGGCGCGAAAGCTACGAGCACATTCCGATGCCACGTATGACCAACACGTACATGCTGGCCGGGCAGGATGATCCGCGCGACATCATCAAGTCAGTGAAGCGCGGGCTTTTCGCTGTCAATTTCGGCGGCGGCCAGGTGGACATTACGAATGGCAAGTTCGTCTTCTCGGCCTCGGAGGCTTACCTGATCGAAGATGGACAGATCACCGCTCCGGTAAAGAACGCCACGCTGATCGGCAACGGTCCCGATGTGCTCACCCGCGTGTCGATGGTCGGAAACGATCTGGCGCTGGACGAAGGTGTAGGAACATGCGGGAAAGACGGCCAGTCAGTGCCGGTGGGCGTCGGCATGCCGACGATCAAAGTGGATCGGCTGACAGTCGGAGGAACAGGATAGGTTGTAGCCTGTCACACCCAGAAAAGATTTGAACACGGAGGGCACGAAGGACACGGAGGCTTGGAATTTCTGGCCTCGCTACCTGTTCGTGCTGCAACAATCTATTCCGTTCCAGAGCTCTGAGGCAGACCAAAGCTTTATGCCACGCTCCCGAGCTTCCTCTGTGGCCTCCACGTCCTCCGTGTTCAATGGCTTTTGCTTAGGAGCTTAGAAGCTCAGCAGCTTCATGCTAGATACACAGGAACAAATCGAACTCGGAACCGGTCTGAAAGAAATTGCTCTCGACGTCGTCGAGCGAGCGATGCAGGCTGGAGCGACTGCTGCCGACGCGATTGCGCGTGATGGCAACGAATTCTCTACTCTCGTGCGTATGGGTGAAGTTGAGACTCTCAAAGAATCCGGATCGCGAGCTCTCGGTTTGCGCGTCTTCGTCGGCAAACGCCCGGCGGCGACACACACTAGCGATTTCTCGCGTGAGGGCATCGAGCGGCTAGTTTCAGGAGCGATTGCCTTGGCGCGGGCTACTTCGGAAGATCCGGCTGCGGGTTTGCCGGAGCGAGAGAGCCTCGGCTCGCTGAAGCAGAACCTCGATCTGTACTACGACGACGTTTATTCTCTCTCCACCGGCGACCGCATCGATTACGCTCGCCGCTGCGAAGCGGCAGCTTTGACTGCTGATCCACGAATCACCAATTCGGAAGGTGGATCATTCGATGCGGCAACTGGATACAAGGTCCTGGCAAATTCGCTGGGATTCGTAGGCGAGTATCGGCGCTCCTACTGCTCTGTTTCCGCAGTCCCGATTGCCCAGGCTAACGGCGCAGCCATGCAACGGGATTATTGGTACTCGGCCTCGCGCACCCTACAAAAGCTAGAGTCGCCCGAGTCAGTCGGCCGCAAAGCTGCAGAACGCACGTTGCGGCGCGTGGGAGCACGGAAGGTAGCAACGCAGAAAGTTCCCGTGATCTTCGATCCGATGGTCGCGCGCGGATTGATCGACCACATCTTCGACGCCGTAAACGGAGATGCTATTTACCGGCATTCGTCTTACCTAGCCGGCAAGCTGGGAGAGCAGGTTGCTGGCGAGAACATCACTATCATCGACGATGGCACGATGGTCGGCGGCTTCGGTTCATCGCCTTTCGATGGCGAGGGGGTACCAACGAGGCGCACCGTCGTAATCGAGCGAGGCGTGCTCAAAAGTTACCTGCTGAATACCTATACTGCGCGCAAACTCAAGCTGCACACGACGGGCAACGCTGCGCGCGGTCTTACCGGAAACCCTGGCATTGGATCGGGAAACTTCTTCCTGCAGCCCGGCGACAAGACGCCGCACGACATCATTCGCAATGTTCGCACCGGACTGTATGTGACTGAGTTTCTTGGTTTCGGCGTGAACCTGGTGACTGGCGACTTCTCACGTGGCGCTTCGGGATTGTGGATTGAGAATGGTGAGTTGACCTTCCCGGTTGAGGAAATTACCGTCGCCGGCAACCTGAAAGAGATGTTCAAGAACGTTTCCGAAATTGGGAACGATCTGGAATTTCGCAGCTCAATCGCGGCGCCTACTTTGCGCATTGATGGAATGACGGTTGCGGGAGAATAGGGCTTCAAGACTGCCTTGATTTAGAACTGCAGCGCAAACTCGTGTGTACGCGGTGGACTTAGTGGACTTGGTGGACACACGCGGACAATCTGCGCGCAGTGCGAGTTTCTGTTTTAGCAGCCCCGGGTGGCGCTTGGGCTCGAAGGGTGTTAGAAATGTCTTTCCGTAACTTCGCGAGGTGACCTCCCCCAGCTATGCCGATTCAAGATCGAGTTGCCGCTGCCCGACGCATCGACGAGGTCCTTCGTCGCACACTCCAGCTTGGCGGATTTCGTCTGAAGTACCGCATTAGTGCCAATCCTCCGGTTACGACGGAGGTTGGCGACAGCCCTGAACTTACAGTGGATTTCACTGGACCTGACGGCCCCCTGCTCATAGAACGCAACGGCGAACTACTGCGGTCGCTGGAGCATGTGGCTCTCAAGGTTTTGCGGCTTGAGTCCGACGAGCACGACAAAGTCAGCTTCGACTGCATGAATTTCAAGCAGATGCGCGCTGAAGAGCTGCGGCTTGCAGCTCAGGTCGCAGCTGAGAAAGTTCGCAAGACTGGCCAGCCATACCAGTTTGCTCCTATGTCAGCGCGCGAGCGTCGCATGCTGCACCTGGCCATGCGCGATGAAGCCGATCTGCGCACTGAAAGCTCCGGCGAGGCGCAGGGACGATTCGTGGTTGTCTACCCACGCGACTACAAGGGGGCTCCTGTCATAGCGATCCCTTTGAGACGACGGCGATAATAAGGAGCGAGCTGCGTTAACATATAGGCCATTCGGGGTGTGACAATGCGCTTCTGTCTCGCTGTCGCATTCGGCCTTCTCGCTTCATCGATAACGTATTCTGCCGATACTGTAATTTTTCAACCGACGCTTCAAAACGTCGATGCCGTAAGCCGCGCTGACCTGAACGCAATCGTCAAAGAGCTGAACCAAGCTAAATGCACAGATCTGGACGAACTGGCGGAAAGAGTACGCTTCGCTTTTCAAGAGTACGGGTACTTCAAAGTTCAGGTTGCAGATCCAGTTCTGCCTACGGCTCAGGAAATTGCTGGGAAAACCGTTGTTCCTGTCCCGTTAGCTGTCACTGCTGGGGAGAAGTTCCGATTACGGAATATTGTCTTCAGCAGCCCCGCCACATCCCCCCCCAGCCAGCTGCGAGCCACTTTCCCGATTAAGGACGGAGATATTTTCAACCGAGAGAAGATCGCTTTAGGCCTTGAGAATCTC
>DATEMI010000369.1:0-6758 GCA_035275665.1 Terriglobales bacterium
GAAAACCGGTCAGCGCTGATCTTTGGCGGTGCAGGATTCATCGGCGCGAACCTGGCACGTCATTTATTGACTGATACAGAGGCTCGCGTCCACATCTTCGACAATCTCTCGCGCAAAGGCGTGCAGCATAACCTGGAGCAACTCAAGAAAGCCGCAGGAAAGTCGGGCAGATTGCGCGTGACCATTGGAGACGTGCGCGATGCGAGTGCCGTACAGCGGGCAGCTCGGGATGCAAGTGAGATTTACAACTTCGCAGCGCAAGTTGCGGTCACCACTTCTGTCACCAATCCTCGCGGCGATTTTGAGACCAACTGCATTGGAACCTTCAACGTACTCGAAGCAGCGCGGCTTTCCGGCAATCGGCCTTTCGTTCTATTCACCTCTACCAATAAAGTTTATGGCGAAATGCTCGACGAGCCGTTGAGCAACACCCTCACGCGGTACGCGTATGCAAAACGCAAAGCCATCTCAGAAGATCAGCTGCTCGATTTCCATTCCCCCTATGGGTGTTCTAAAGGCGCCGCCGATCAGTACGTTCGCGAGTACTCGCGTATGTATGGCCTGCCGACCGTGGTCTTCCGTATGTCGTGCATTGCCGGCGAGATGCAATACGGGAACGAGGATCAAGGTTGGGTAGCGCATTTCCTGTACACCACATTGCGCGGCGCTCCGTTGGTGATCTACGGCGACGGACGCCAAGTGCGCGACGTTCTCTACGTCGGCGACCTGGTGCGCGCGTTCGACGCAGCGCGGCTGTCACTTCACAAAACAGCCGGTCAGATCTACAACGTTGGCGGCGGACCAGAGAATACAGTTTCTCTTCTCGAGTTGATCGATCAGATTTCTGCGATCACAGGCAAGCGCCTGCGTTATTCGCATGAGCGTCGGCGCCCCGGCGACCAGCTTATTTACGTGAGCGATTACTCCAAGCTCGCGCAGCACACCGGATGGAAGCCGAAGGCGTCAGTGCGAGAGACGTTGCAAGCCATTTACACCTTCTGGAGCGAGCATCCGGAGATCTTCGGCGAGGCTCCTGCTGCTCGAGAAATGGGAGCGCCTCTGGCAGCAGGCATAGGACTGTTGGAGAGGACGGCGTAATGAAGTACGCATTTGTAAACCCAAATTGGAACTTTACGGGATCGACCTACTTCGGCTGCACCGATCCGCATTATCCGCTCGAGCTATTGTTCGCTTTTCAGCAAGTGCAACAGGCGGGGGATGAGGCTTTCCTTATTGATGCCCAGGTCGAGAACTTGGGCACGAATGACGTCGCGCCGAAGATTCGGGACTTCAATCCGGATTTCCTCGTCGTTCCTACAGCTCCTTCGTACCTCTTCTGGCGGTGTCCGCCTCCAGAGCTCCGGGTTCCGAAAGAATGGTTCCAAGCATTGCGTGGATGGGGAACGCAAGTAGCGATTGGGCCGCATCCGTCGGCAACGCCTGCTGCCACTGTGCGCAAAACCGCATGTGACATCGCCATGCGCGGCGAGCCAGATCAGACGATTCCGCAGTTGGGAACAACGCCGTGGCAGGATATCGCCGGCTGCTGCTGGCGCGACGACAAAGGCGAGCACATAAGTGCCCAACTTGGCGTCACCGACATGAAGGCGCTTGGAGCGCTCGATTTCCATAATTACCCCGTCGAACTGCACCGGCATCGTCATCACGTCTTTGGCGGCGAAGGACACGGTGCAGAGCTCGAATTCGCGCGCGGATGTCCGTGGGCCTGCACCTTTTGCAACAAGACACTCTTCCGCAACAAATTCCGCGAACGCAACGTCGAAGCTCTGCTCTCGGAAATCGACGCTCTGATCGCGCGCGGAGTCGATTACATCTACTTCATCGACGAGATCTTCGGTGTTGGCAAAAACGTTCTGCGCTTGCTTGAGGCGATCGCCGAGCGGCCGCTGAAGATTGGTTTCCAAACGCGCATCGATCTGTGGAATGAACAGACACTCGATCTGCTCGGACGAGCGCATTGCATTTCCATGGAGTGCGGCATCGAGTCCATCACGGAAGAAGGCCGCGAAGAGCTGAACAAGAACTGCCGCATCGACACTCAGCGTATTGGTGAATTGCTGATATATGCGCGGCAAAGAATTCCCTGGGTGCAGGCGAATCTCATCCTGACCGAGAAGGACGACAAAGCCGAGATCCGGCGTTGGCAGGAGAATCTCAAAGCTCACGGCGTCTGGGTGAGCGAGCCCGTGCCGATGTTTCCCTTCCCGGGAAGCCCGCTGTACGTGCAGACCTTCGGCGAGGCGCCGGACGACGCCGCCTGGGAACGCGCTCACCACTTTTATACTTCTCTATTCAAGGACAAGGGCTACAGCGACATTCAGGAGCAACAGCCTACGGCCATCGAGGATTTGGAATGCACGTATTGATGACTGCAGACACCATCGGCGGCGTGTGGACCTACTGCCGCGAACTGGTGACGCAGTTGTCGCGCAAAGGTATCCGAGTAACGCTGGTCAGCTTCGGCGAGATTCCCACCTCAGCTCAGACTGACTGGCTCGAAGGCCTGAACGACTTCTCGCTGCATCCAACTGCGTTTCGACTAGAATGGATGCAGGACGCGCAGAGCGATCTGGAACAAGCTGCCGCCTTCCTGAACGACCTCATCGTCGAGACCAAACCAGACGTCCTCCATTTCAACCAGTTCTTTTACGGAAGCATTGGCTGCGACTTGCCGCGAATTGTCGTCGCTCACAGCGATGTGGTTAGTTGGTGGGTTGGAGTACACGGCGCAGAGCCGCCCGATAGCGAATGGATTCGCACCTACCGCGGAAACGTAATGCGCGGCCTCGCCGGAGCGGACATCGTCGTAGCACCAACACAATGGATGCTGGACGAAGCGCGTCGATATTACGGTGAGCCGCGAGAGACGGCGGCTGTCTACAACGGACGCGATCCGCGGCTTTTCATGCCTTATGAAATGAAAGAATCGCTCGCGATCTCGGTCGGTCGGCTTTGGGATGCAGGCAAGCAGGCGAGCCTACTACTGCAAAGCGATCTCCCACTCGAAACTATTCTTGTCGGTTCGGAGCAAAGTCCGGCGGGAGCAGTAGCGTCAGTCCAATCGGTAGGGCAATTTCCCAAGCTCAAGATGAAAGGTCCGCAAACGGAAGTACAGTTGCGCCAGCTCTTTGCACGGGCAGAGATGTATATCGCAACCTCCAGGTACGAGCCGTTTGGCCTGGCTCCGCTCGAAGCCGCGCTTTCTCGCTGCGCTCTTATCGCCAACGACATACCCAGCCTGCACGAGGTTTGGGGCGACGATGCCCTTTATTTTGAACGGAATAATCCACAGAGCCTGCTACTCACAATCCAGGAACTTGCATCTAACTCCTCGCGGTTGGGCGAGTACGCTGATCGTGCGTTCGAACGCGCTCGCACCCAATACACTTCGGAAAAGATGGCGGAGGAGTATCTGAAACTCTATCGATCACTGGTGGCCGTGGAGGTTGCGACGGCGTGAGCGGAAAACTGCGAATCCGAATCTTTGCTCATTCCTTGGTCTCAGATTGGAACCACGGGAATGCTCATTTTCTGCGTGGACTCTCTCGCGCTCTTATAAGACTTGGCCATCACGTTCGCTCGTACGAAGAACTCGGCGCGTGGTCGCTGAGTAACCTGATGAAGCACGAAGGCGAAACCGCGATCGAAGCGGTGGATGACTTCCGCCGTACATATCCAGAGCTCGACATCCACTTTTATCAGGACGATGACACCTTCGACCCATTCCTCGAAGAGCAATTGCAGGATGTTGATCTGGTTCTGCTCCACGAATGGAACGAGCCCTGGGTCGTCAATAAAGTGCTGGCGCTCAAAGAAAAGTTCGGATTTCGCGCGCTCTTCCACGACACTCACCATCGCGCCTACACGCGCGCGGGCGAAATCCTGCGCTTTCATTTGCACAAAGTGGATGGGGTGCTTGCCTTCGGCGAAGCGATCCGACGCATATACGCGGATGGGTTCGGCGTTCCGCGAGTGTGGACTTTCCATGAAGCCGCCGACGAGCAGGTCTTCCGTCCAGTCGCAACGCCGCAAAACGCGGATGTGCTCTGGATCGGCAATTGGGGAGATGAAGAGCGCACCCATGAGCTGATGGAATTTCTCGTGCAGCCGGCGGCAGCTCTGAATGGTCGCAAGGTGATCGTCTACGGCGTTCGTTATCCGGACGCAGCACTCGAGAGCCTCCAGGCGGCGGGAATCGAGTACCGCGGCTATCTGCCGAACCTCAAAGCTCCACAAGCCTATAACGAAAGTGCCGTTTCGCTGCATGTGCCTCGTCGGCAATACGCCAATGGGTTGAGCGGGATTCCCACCATCCGCGTCTTCGAGGCTCTGTCCTGCGGCGCGCCTCTGCTCTGCGCTCCCTGGAGCGATGCCGAGAACCTCTTCCGTCCAGGACAGGATTATCTGTGTGTTCCAGATGGAGACGCGATGCGAAGCGAGATCGAACATCTGCTCAAGGACAGTAAGGCTCGTCGGCAACTCGGCGAGAGTGGACGTGAGACGATCCTCAAGCACCATACGTGCATGCATCGCGCCGAACAGTTGATAGGCATCTTCGAGGAAATGAGCCGATGAAGATATTCGTCTTTGGTTCCAGTATCACCTCTTCTTACTGGAACGGAGCGGCGACTTATTACCGCGGCATCTACCGCAACCTGGCCCGCCTCGGACATCACATCACCTTTGCCGAACCTGACGTGTATCGCCGCCAGCAAAATCGCGATCCGGGCGACTACAGCTACGTCGAAAGCATCGTGTATTCCACTCCGAGCGATCTGCAGGAGATGTTCTCGCGCGCTGCAGGCGCAGATCTGATCATCAAGCACAGCGGCGTCGGCGCCGACGACCCCCAACTGGAATTTGCCGTGGCGCGCGGCATCGGGACTGACGCGCTGCGTGCATTTTGGGACGTAGATGCTCCGGCGACACTGGCGCGGGTGGGGAACGATCGGGCAGACCCATTTCGGGAGCTGATTCCCGAGTACGATTTCATTTTCACCTACGGCGGCGGGCCGCCCGTGGTCGAGCACTATCTCAAGCTTGGTGCGCGCAACTGCCATCCCATTTACAACGCGCTCGATCCCGAGAGCCATCATCCCGTCGCCAAGGATCCCGCTTACGCATGCGATTTGGTGCTCGTCGCCAATCGCCTTCCCGATCGCGAGCGCCGCGTCGAGCAGTTTGTTCTTCGAGCTGCCGAACTAGCTCCCGACCTCCGTTTCATTTTGGGAGGGGAAGGTTGGGGCGGTAAGCCGCTGCCCAGCAATGTCCGCTGGATCGGCCACGTAGGAACTGGCGATCATAACCGCGTAAACTGCTCGGCGCGCATGGTGCTCAACCTGAATCGTGACTCCATGGCGAACGTCGGCTTCTCGCCGCCAACCCGCGTCTTCGAAGCTGCAGGCGCTGGAGCTTGCCTGATCACCGATGCGTGGACAGGCATCGACACTTTCTTCGAGCCCGGCAAAGAAATTCTGGTCGCGAATTCTGCAGAAGATATTGTCTCGCTGCTGCGCAACACGATTGCGTCGCAGGCGCACGAAATTGGCGAGGCAATGCGGCGACGCGCATTGCGCGATCACACCTATGCGCAACGTGCTGAACGAGTCTCTGAGCTGATGAAGCACGCAACGACTCGCCAGAGTGCAGTGGCGTAGTCATGAAAATCGTCGCCTTCGGATTGTCGATCACGTCCGCCTGGGGCAATGGCCACGCCACTACCTTCCGCGCGCTGCTTGAGGCGCTGCATCGACGCGGACACAACATTACTTTCTACGAGAAGAATGTCGAATGGTATGCATCGAACCGCGATCTGCCCGAGCCTTCATACTGCAAGCTGCGCCTCTACGAAGATTGGACCGATATCGCCGCTGAAGCGCGAAGAGAGTTGGGCGACGCTGACGTAGGCCTGGTTGGGTCGTATTTTCCCGACGGCATTCGCGCGATCGACGTACTGCTCAAGAGTCACGTGGCCGTGAAAGCTTTTTACGACATAGACACGCCCATCACCGTAGCCGGCCTGCGCCAAAACGGAAAAACCGAATACCTGGATGCCAATCAGGTACGCGGTTTTGATGTGTATTTCAGCTTCACCGGCGGGCCGATGCTGCGAGAAATCGAGTCCCGTTTTGGAGCGCGAGCGGCGGTTCCACTCTACTGCTCGTTTGATCCCCGCGAGTACCGACGGTTTAAGGTGAATAAACGGTTTGCCTGCGATCTGAGCTACATGGGAACCTACGCTCCCGATCGGCAGGCAAAGCTCGAAGAACTGCTGGTCCGCCCAGCTGAGCAACTTCCCGAAATGAAATTCATCGTCGCTGGCCCACAGTATCCGAAAGAGACTCGCTGGCCAAAGAACGTGAGGCGCATCGTGCACCTGAATCCGCGTTGGCACGCTCGCTTTTATTCCTCGGCGCGACTGACTTTGAACGTAACCCGTCGCGAAATGGTGATCGCCGGCTACTCTCCTTCCGTGCGACTCTTCGAAGCCGCAGCATGTGGCGCGACAATCGTCTCTGACAATTGGCCCGGTCTGGATTCCTTCTTCACGCCAGGTCGAGAGATTCTTTTGCCCACTGATTCCTCTGACGTGGTCCGTTACCTCGCGCTCGGCGATTCCGAACTCCGCCGCATCGGCGAGGCAGCTCAGCAGAGAGTCCTCGCAGAGCACACCAGTGAAGTCCGCGCCGCGGAGTTTGAAGCCGCAGTCGAGAAGGCCAGAGCTGGATCTGGAGTTT
>DATEMI010000370.1:0-27113 GCA_035275665.1 Terriglobales bacterium
CACATGCTCGGGGAACAGGTCTGGGACCGCAAAGACTCGCCCGATCCAAGCCGCTTTCAGTTTGGAGAAGGGACTGGATCGGCTACGCCGCTGAATTGGACTTGCGCGCAGTTTGTCCGTTTGGCCGTCGCCGCTGAGGAGAAAAAGCTGCCGGAGACTCCGGCGGTCGTCGCTGAACATTTCCAGCAGGTGCGCAAAGCGAGTCTCAGCAATTCCGGCCAGTCGAATTCGGCCACCGCAGTTACCCGCTGAGTCGTCGATAGAGGTTTGCCGGCGAGCGTGTATCTCTCGTTATCGAGCACAAATGTGGTTCGCTCCAGAGTAAGCTTTCGCTTGCTTTTCGCGTCAGAGTTGTGGTAGCACGGAATATGCTGATCGCCAGACGGAGAGCGGAATTCTGAAGCTGACGGACGCGATAGAGCGCGGAGGCGAACCGGATGCCAGAGCTCTTCGATTCGGGGCTTCGGCTGATCCAGCAACGCGGAAGCTGGTTTTGCAAGGCACGTGGATGATTGTTTTCTTACGCTGAAAATCAGCGCTAGCTTTCATGTTTACTGGGGCGGATTGCCGCCAAACCATCTGCAGTCAATGGCCGTCGGATGATTGACGGAAATACGCTGTTCTTACGCTGTTTTACGCTGTTATTTTTGTGAAATTTGCGAAGAATGGGCAGAAAACAGCAAACTCTGAAAACGTACGCTGTTATTTAGGCTGTTCTCAGCGAAAACTTCTTAAGACACCTCGGCAAGCCGGGCTCACGAATCCGAACTCCGATCTCTGTTTCCTACACATTGGTAACCTGCCAGGCTGCTGATTCCATTGAATTTCAACAGTTGCTGCTGTAAGTTGCGGGTCGGGACTCCTCTTTTTGAGCAGAAGACCGCTCGAAACCCGTGAAATATCAGTAGCTTGCATCAGGCTGGAAGCGCCGCCCAGGTCGGCGCATTCGTCCGTCAATAAACGTATGGTGCCTACGGTAGAGAAGATCGGACGTTACGAAATCGTGAGTGAGTTGGGTCGCGGTGCGATGGGGCTCGTGTACCGCGCGGTGGATCCCAACATCGGCCGCACGGTTGCGCTCAAGACCATGCGCGTCGACGTGCATGGCATGGAGCACGAAGAGATGCTTCGCCGCTTCAAGAATGAAGCTCGTGCAGCCGGTCTGATGAATCACCCGAACATCGTCACGATCTATGACGCCGGGGAAGTCGATGGCTTGTTTTATATCGCGATGGAGTACCTCGAAGGAGAGACTGTCCAGTCGCTGATGATGCAAAAGCGCGTTCTGCCGGCTGAGCAGATCGTCGAAATTGGCGTTCAGGTTTGTGCCGGGCTCGAATACGCGCACCAGATGAAGGTGATCCATCGCGACATTAAGCCAGCCAACATCATGATCACGCGCCAAAACGTGGCCAAGATCATGGATTTCGGCATCTCCAAAGCCGCGGGCACCATGACCAACACCAGCCAGGTGCTGGGTACGCCGAATTACATGGCGCCCGAGCAGGTGAAGGGACTCGATCTCGACGGTCGCGCCGATCTCTTCAGCTTTGGCGTGGTGCTGTACGAAATGGCTACGGGCGAGCGTCCGTTCGCCGGCCAGAACGTAACGACGATTATTTATAAGATCGTCAACGAGAAGCCGGTTGCGCCGAGCGATAAGGAAGCCAGCGTCCATCCGGGCCTGAGCGCAGTAATTGCGCGCTGCCTCTCGAAAGATCCAAGTGAGCGCTATACGAGTGCCGCCGATCTGGCGCGCGATCTTGCGAACTATCGTTCCATTGGAGCCGATGGCGAAGACACTTCGGTGATTCCCAATTCGGTACGTGCCCAGGCGACTCAGCCGGTCGGTCCGCCGACGGGAACTTGGAAGTCGAGCGCTTCAACAAACGGCAATGGAGCGGGAGCGGCGAGTTCCGGAACGCTTCGCCGACAGACAATCAAGCAAACGACAGGAATGATGAGACGCGCCGGCGTGCGTCCCAATCGCCTTCGCGATAAAAATGTGCTGGCCCTCACCGCATTCGCAGTTGCAATTGTCGTGGTCATGGCGGGGTTATACAGGGTAAAACATCGCGCTCCCGCCGCACCGCTGCCGGCAATGGTTGCGCAACTGAGTGTCCCCGCTCCGCCGCCGGCAACGACGCCTATTCAGCCTGTAAAAACAACCCCCGAGCCCGCGGCCAAGGCCGAACACACAGGAGTTCAGGAATCGCCAAAAGTAGCTGCGAGTACTCCAGCGACTGCTCCAAAGAGCGACGCAGACGCAAAGATTGATGAACCACGCTCGGAACAAAGTGAGCCAGAGAAGCTTAGGTCCCAGGATGGGAAGCGGGAAGTCAAGTTCCGTTCGAATCCTGAAGGTGCGTTCATCCAGATTGACGGCCAGTCCAGTGAAGCGTGGGTAACTCCGTTCACGACATCCGACATCGCTCCAGGGTCGCACGAAGTAGTTTTCACGAAGGTTGGCTACTCGCCAGAGACGCGTACGTTCGAAATCGGAGCGAAGAGTTCTTCTTACAAGGTCAATTTGGTGCCGGTTACTACGGCGATCGCGATCACGAGTGATCCGCCAGGTGCCGAGGTTGAGATCGACGGCCACGACACCACTCGCGTCACGCCAGCGCAGATTCCGGTGGCTGAGGGCGAGCACAATGTTCTGGTCCGCTTGGAAGGCTTCCGCAGCGCGGAACTCAACGCCGACGTGAAGAAAGGCCAGATTTATCAGTTTCACCCGATGCTGAATCCGGCAGGTGCGCCGCAGGCTGGCAGTGCATCACGGCTGTCGAAGCTTTTCGGCGGAGGCTTTCGCGCCAAAGGCGTGATTGACTTCGTCAGTAGCCCCCCGGGCGCGCGAATTTTCATCCATGGGCGTGCCGCACAAATCGCGACTCCGGCGCACGACGCATTTGCGCCAGGAGACTATTCAATCGAACTGCGTGAGCAGGGGTACAAACCAGTGAAACAGATCGTTCACGTAGAGCCAGGGAAGATCAGCAAAGTCGAAGCATTGCTCGAACCGCAACAATAGTCTATGAGCCGCATTATCATCTCAGGCCCAGATGGCAAGCGCGGCGTCCTCGAATTAACCAAGCCTCTTGTCAGCATTGGCCGCGGATCTGCCAATGATCTCGTGCTGCAGGACAGCAGCGTGAGCCGCTTTCATGCTGTCATCAAAGTCCACAATGGGAAGGCCTTGATTGCCGATCGTGACAGCACAAACGGGATTATTGTCGGCGGGCAACGTGTGGATGAATGGCAACTCCAAGACAGCGACGTCGCCAAACTCGGATGTTATGAGCTGCGCTATGAGGAAGTACGCGATTCCGGAATTCTGATCAAGAGCGCCGATCTGCTCTCCACGCTCAATAAGGTTCTGCGCCGTAACCGGGCTGAGGACATCGCCACCCAGGTTGCCGGACAGGTGTCGTCAGAGCTGACACACCAGATCGAACGTTTGGAGCGTGAGAACCAACTGCTCAGCATGGTTTATGACGCCGGGATCGCGCTCAGTTCCAGGCTCGCGCTCGACGAAATCTCTGAGCAGGTGATGAATCTGGCCTTTCGTATCGAAGGCGTGGAGCGCGGCTTCATGATGCTCTTTGATGAAAAGGGCGAAGTAGCTCGCCAAAGCGAGGTTCGCTACCGTCAGCCGATTACCAATGGGACAACTCAACCGCACATCATCTTAAGCCGTGCCATTCTGGAACGCATCCGCCAGGAACAGAAACCTATTTTGGTAACCGATGCCGACACTGACGAGCGCTTTACTGGCAGCGAAAGTATGCGTATTGCCGGCCTGCGCTCGGCCATGTGCGCTCCTCTGCTGGGCAGAGGAAAGCTGTTCGGAATTCTTTATGTCGATAATCTCGCGCGTCCTCATGCATTCACGCAGGATGAGTGGAACGTGTTCGCCTTGTTGGCGACGCAAGTGGGCGCTGCCATCGACACCCTCACCGCGCATGAGCAAATCGCGCAACAAGTTACCCAGCGCGCCGCATTAGAACGCTTTCTAGCGCCCGAAGTGGTGGAGATGGTAGCTAAAAATCCGGAGGACGTGCGCCTCGGCGGGGTGAATCAGAAAGTCAGCGTACTGTTTGCCGATATCCGTGACTTCACCACTTTGAGCGAGAAGATGAGGCCGGAGAAGATAGTCGAAATTCTAAATCACTACTTTACGCACTTCACCGAGATCATCTTTGATCACGGTGGCACGTTGGATAAGTTTCTGGGCGACGGGGTGATGGCCGTCTTCGGCGCGCCCGTCAGCAAAGGCAACGACGCGGAAAACTCAGTACGGGCTGCACAAGCGATTCAGCGGCTTGTAGCGGAATTGAATCGCGATGCGACTGCCCGGGAGTGGCCCGAAATTCGTGTAGGCATCGGTGTCAATACGGGAATTGTCACAGCCGGGAATATCGGATCACCGAAGCGCATTGACTATACAGTCATCGGTGACACAGTGAACACTGCTTCGCGATTGATGTCGAGCGCCTCCTCAGGGAAGATCATCATTTCTCAACACACTGCCGCGGAGCTCTCGCCCGAAAAGTTCCCGCTGCGCGTTCTGGAGCCGCTGCGGCTTAAGGGAAAGGCAAAACCCGTGCGTTGCTTTAGCGTCGAGTGGCGCAAAGCCAAAGCAGCCAAGCGGTGACTCGGTACTTCGGCATTCATCCCGCGCTCCTTGACTCGCTAATAAAACTCTTTCTCAATTCGACTCTTTGCGGCCACTCGTGAAGAAGGCGCAAGCCGCTAGCGATGAGCGCTCGCGCGGCTTAGGCGCTGAGCCGCGAGGAGATAAGAGCCGAGCTATTGCTGCTGCGGATGCGGACGTGTCTGGTCTGCGGCCGCTGGCGGTACTGCACTGCCCTGCTTCAGGTTCTCCGGCGCAGGAGATTTGACCGGAACGCTTCGCTTGTTGGTGGTTTGCGTTCCACCGTCTGCCGGAGTTCTCTCATGCGAGGTTTCCTGCTCCGACATCGAAGCGTTCTTCTCGGGCGCCGCAGAGTAGTTGCAGGCGCTCCAAACGCCGAGCACAGCGGAGAGCGCTGCAGCCATAACGATCTTGCCGATGTACTTTCCCTTCATTTCGTCCACTCCTCGTGAGATGGTTTCCATTCGACCCTAAGTGGCCTGAAGCTGAGAACCGATTGCGTTCCGCTTGGGTGTGATCTATGGAACTTCACTCACATTTCCGTGGTACGACGAAAGCGCGCGAAAGTCAACAACAGCGAAACGCAATCTTGAACGATAGCGGGGCCGAGACGCAATCTCTCGATGGCGCGGTCGGAATTGCGCTTTACTGGTTGACTTGGAGCAGCATCTGCGTGCCGCTATCAAGCCTCACGTCTTTTCCAGTCGAAGTGATAACAGATCCGCTGGCGCTGTTCGAAGCTGCGCTGCTGAGCGACAGACCACGCATGCCGATCACACCTTGACTTTGTGAACTGAGCTGTCCTGTGGCTCCGCGCGTCGCTCCATTAATGGCGCCGCCTGGGTTCGCTCCGACGTTGGCTGCAGTATTGTCTACTCCATTCGCCGCGCCTCCGGCGGTGCTTCCGACTGCGCTCGTGGCTCCCCCTACAGCGTTTCCTGCTCCTCCAAGAAGCCCGCCACCGCCGCGAGGAGCTGATGCCGAGACATCACTGCCGAGCGAGGAGTTATTCGCGCTACCGAAGTTGTCGTCGCCCATGGAGGCTGACGCGCTGTTTGCCGAAGCGGCCAGCGCGCGGATACTGGCGTTCAGCGGAATCTGCTGACCGTTCTTTAGCACTACCTGGTCGAATGCGATCCCTAGCGCCGACTCCGAGTCGCCCTTGGCCTTTGCTTTCGCGTCGGTCACATGGCCAATCAGACGCGAACCGCGCGGAATCACTACTCCCGCATTGGAACGAATATCCTGCGTGGTCTTGGCTGTGACTTGATCTCCGGACTTCGCCTTGCGCGCGTCGATTGGTTTGCTCAACGTAGCGGGAATCGTTGTGCCCGCCGCGAGCGACCCCGCGCTGTGAGCATTGACCGACGAACCACTCATCGAGGCTGAGCTGCTGTTGCTGCTGTTTGCGTCCGCATTTGAGTTACCGCGCCGCGCATTGGCACCGGCATCGGCTGATGTGCTCGAGTTGACGTTGGCATTCGTTTGGCCTGGTTGCACGCTGGTGTTGCTGCTGGCTGACCCTTCGGCCTGCGCGTTGGTCTGAGCCGACAAGCCGAGACTCAGTAGGCCGATCGTCGCTACTGCAATCAGAAACTGCTTCATACTTACTTTTCTCCTTAACTCCCGAATTGAAACTGAATTTCCGGAATCCCGCTCTGATTCACCATCCTCGCAACGTGCTTACTTAGCTGTGCGCTCGGCAGGGCTGTGCGAATCCGTATTGATCATCTGCATCGAGGTGACCGAGTACTCGCGCTCTTTGCCGTCAAGTTCCGGTACGGCCAAGAGCAGCTTGTCTTTCTTGATGCGGAAGTCGGCACGCTCTCCGACGGGAAGCAGAACAGGATGCTTATCATCGCGCGGACGAATGCGATACATCACGCGATCGGTCTTCAACACATATTCTTGGCAAAGCATCTCGCGCGACTTCTTGTGCGCGCCGTCGGTGCCGAGAATCTCTCCGGCAAAGCTCTTGCCGCTGTTTTCATCAACGCCACAGGTTACAGCGTCCATGTTGGTGATGGTTCCGGTCTGATGGAAGACAGGCTCGTCTTTGGCGAATGCAGATGAACCCAGAATGAGCAGAATGCAAATTGCGAAAAGCGACTTCATGGCGCCTCCTTGTGAACAGGAGACGAATTGCAGACGCGGTGCCATATTCAGAGTAGATGCTGAATTCAGAGTAGCAGGTTTTATTTTCAGCAACTTACCGCTGGTAAACCACAGCAGGTCATGTTCGGTCGTTACTGGAAATTCCTACCTGCATTGGAAGAAATGAAAGCGTTACTACTGTCATTCGCGAGAGCAATCAAAATGGTTGCCTGAGGTCCAGATTGGGTCATCGGTTCATCGGGCGAAGTGAACACCAACACCACACCGCATCAGGTTTTGATTTCACTTCAGCCGATGACCCGATGGCCCGATCACCCGCTATAATTCGCTCGCCCATGATTAATCGTCGCGAATTTTCTAAGCTCGCCGGACTCTCCGGCGTAGCGGCACTCATTCCCGAAATCGCACAAGCGCAGGAACCGAAATCAGCGGCTCTGCCTGCGTCCATTGCGGAACTTAAATCGCGCAAGAGCGAAGCCACCCCCATTACGGTGGAAGAACGCCGTGAGCGGCTCGAACGCGCGCGCCAACTTATGCGCGATAACAAGCTTGACGCGATCTTTATGATCGGCGGCACGTCCCTTCTGTACTTCACGAACATTCGCTGGTGGAACAGCGAGCGTCTGTTTGCCGCCATCATTCCCGCGAAAGGTGAGCCGTTTTATGTTTGTCCGGCATTCGAGGAAGACCGCGCTCGCGAGCAGATCGCTAATGGCCCCGGGGGCAACAATGCCGACGTGCGTACCTGGCAAGAAGACGAAGATCCATATCGGCTCGTCGCGGCTGGCCTGAAGGACCGCGGGATCGGCAACGGGCGCCTCGGAATTGAGGAGCGGACGACCTTTGTCTTCAGCGATGGCGTTGCCAAAGCTGCGCCCCAGGTGACGATCACAAGCGCCACTCCGGTTACCGCGGGCTGCCGCATGATCAAAACTGCGCATGAGATCGAGCTTATGCGACTGGCGAATCAGGTTACACTGCAGGCGTACGAAGCCGTATACAAAGCGTTGCAACCCGGCATGACTCAATATGACTTTGCCAACCTGATCGAGGCCGCCTACGACAAGCTGGGATTCCATGGGGGAGCCAGCGTAAACGTCGGTGAATGGTCGGCGCTGCCACACGGCTCCGCCAAGCCGCAAGTGATCCAGGAAGGAACGATCGTGCTGATTGACGACGGCTGCACCGTCGAGGGCTATCAATCTGACATCAGCCGCACGTTCGTTTTGGGAAAGCCAACCGACAAGATGCGGTCAGTGTTCGAAATTGTCCACCGCGCCCAAAGCACAGCGCTCAAGCAGGCAAGAGCGGGAGTTGAGGCGCAATCAGTGGATGCCGCAGCGAGGAAAGTCATTACCGATGCCGGCTACGGGCCAGGCTACAAGCACTTTACTCACCGCCTTGGTCATGGTATCGGCATGGATGGACACGAGTGGCCCTATCTCGTGCGCGGAAACACCCTGGCCCTAAGGCCCGGAATGGCATTCAGCGACGAACCAGGAATCTACATTCGCGGAGAATTCGGTGTGCGCCTCGAAGACGATATGCACGTCACCGAAGACGGGGCTGAACTTTTCACCCCGCAGAGCCCGTCATTGGAGGATCCGTTTGGAAAGTGATTTTCATCACGGAGCCAGCGGAGTGCACGGAAGATTTTCGCCGGTTGGTCAAACGGAGCGTACTTACAAAATCGGCGATTCGGAATGAAGAACAACGCCTTCTCCGTGTTCTCCGTGACTCCGTGGTGAATACGGCTTTATTGGGTCGACTTTTGCGTTAGCTCTGCATCGATCTCAATCTTAATTTCTTCCCCGACCACGGCTGCGGGAGTTTTGGCGCCCACGCCGAAGTCTTTGCGGTTCACGGAGGTCGTGGCTGAGAGTCCCCGTCGCTGATTTGGACCCATCTTTACCGGAGCCGACGGTCCATCCACGTCTAAAGTGACTTCTTTCGTCACACCTTTGATCGTCAGATCGCCAACGATTTTCAGCTTATTGTCTCCATTCTTTGTGACGCTCTTAGACTTGAAGGTCATAGTCGGAAACTGCGCGGCGTCGAAGTAGTTGGGACTGCGAAGATCGTTGTCGCGGCTGTCAGTGCCGGTGTTGATCGACGCGATGTCCATGGTCGCATTCACGCTTGATTTCGTGATGTCGTTGTCATCGACATTGGCGGTGCCGCTTACTTTCGTGAACCGTCCGTGGACGTTGCTGATGCCCATGTGGCGCACGGTGAAGCCTACCGTGGTATGTGCCGGATCGATTTGCCACTCCGAGCCTTGTGCCCAGGCGGCGGTTACAAACAGAACGGCGATTAAAAGCGGAAATACGCGGCGTCTCATGAAGTCTCCTGAAAAGGGGATGTGAAATACGTGCTCAGTCAGAGATGCCGGACATTGTACGTCGAGGTACAAAATTTCGCCCAAGATAGAGTGAGTGGATCGACCCAAAGGGAAAGAGAGCGTTTGAAAAATCGCTAGTCCAGATCCTTGTCCTTAATCCAGCGGCGCATCTGGCGCTCGCTGGCCTTTACTTCGATCAATGAGACCTCGCCTGATTCCGCGGTAGCGATAAACATATGGAGTCCCTTACCCTCGGGGCGGAGATAAATCCAAGTCTGCTCTCCACCATGGTTCGAAATAGATTTCACGAATGGAGTCCATTCCGGGCCTAAGGCGTTCGAGACAGCGCGTTCAAGGTCTTGCGGCGTGCAGTTGGAGAGTCGTTCATCTTCAAAGACGGCCAGCTTCGCGCCGGGCATCTGAAACCCACTCGCGACTTTACCGACGAACATCGCGAATCCAAGCATCGGAATATGCGTTCGCCGCACTCCCAATTGCGCTTCAACAGCACGAGCGACGCGGTCCATCTCAGATGCGTGGGACACGACCGGAGCAGCGAGGCAGAGCACAACCGCCAGCAACATCGCGGGCTTCATCGTGGGCCTGCCTTCGGTGCCTTTGCTTGCGGCCGTGTTTCAAGCCGGGGTACACCAAAATCTCCGCCGATTTTATCGAGATCGCTGGGATCGAGCGGACCATCAATGTGTACGATCGTGAGTTCTTTTGGATCGGCGGCGATCACCACCAGACCTGCAATCTGGTCCCCGGCATCCGTCTTGAAATAGATCTCCGCATTTTCCCCGTCACGCTTGCTGTGTACATTCACAACTTTTTCCCACGTCGGAGACTTCAATTGCGCGCGAAGCGATTCGATGTCGGCTTGGGAGTATTGACCAGGTGAATCGAACTCGAAGCTGCGGACGTATATTCCCTTCAGCTTCTTCACGATATTGCGCGCTTCTTCGTCGCCTTCATCGTTCATGAACTTCGCCGCAAGCTGCAGAGTACGGCCATTCAGCGTCACTTCTGTCGTCTCGCTGGCTTTCGCGGCGAGTTTGTCGAGATCGACAGGCATTCTTATTTCCTGCGCGAACGCAATCGTGCCCGCCAGCAGAACAAAAATCGCAATACGTTTCATAACGTGTTCTCCGTCTTCAGGCGTTCGTCTTCCACTGCCTTCACCTTTGCCTTTGCCATCCGCAGCTTGCTTCCGGTAATTCGCAGCGCGAGCATCACTTGCTGCTTGGCCGCAAGCGCTTCTTTCTCCTGCTGCCGCTGCTCGTATGCCCGGAACCAGAATCCAAATACCAGGACCGCCGCGAGCGCGGGAATCGCCGCCAAGCGGAGTTTCAGCCCCCAATTCCAGGAAGACACGTTTCGGTGCGATTCGCGGTCTGAGTCCTGATGAATTTGTGCTATCACGCGCTCCGCAAATCCCCGCGGAGGATCGCTCCTTCGCAGCGCATGTCGCAATTGTTTTTCCAAGTCGTTCATCGAACGGTTTCTCCCATCAGACGCTGCGCTTTGCCGCGCAATAGCACGAGTGTTCTGCGCAATCTGCTTTTCACCGTTGCAACCGGCATCGCGAGCATCTCCGCGATCTCGTGCGGCTCCATCTCTTCCTGGTAACGCAGAACCACAATCATTCGCACTTCATGCGGAAGGGATGCCACCATCTTCCGCAACGCCGCTGCGAGCAGAGGATCGGAATCTGCTGAAGCGACTGCCGGCTCCGGAATCTCGTCGAGCGCAACCGCGTGTCGTCGATACGCTGATCGCGCGTAATCAAGCGAGCGATGTGTAATCACCTTGCGCAGCCAGAATTTCACGTGGTCTGCCGATTCCAGCCGCGGCAGCTCGTGGTGCAGCTTCAGGAACACATCCTGGGCAAGCTCTTCGGCGGTAGCGGCATCTCGTAGAAAGCGATAAGCGATGCTGAACACCATCGCCTGATGCTCCCGAACCAGATCAGCAAATGCCGCTGCGCTAAGCTTCACCCGGCAACCTTCCGGCCTTGATTGCGTCCTTACCAAGAGATACGACAGAACTGGTGTCGGCGAATGCATTTTCTTTTTAAAAGGTCGCACCAAAACCCACATCCCCATTTCTCTCGCGTCCAACGTATCTCATTCTTTTTTCATCCAAATAACGGAGCTGCTCAATTTTTTCGGAAATCATACCCATATCTATGGACTTTCTGTCTTGTCGTTTGGCATCGATTCTTCTTATTTCTTTATTGGCGATCAGTGGATGTGCGGGTTCAAAGCGGACCGACATTGCCCGCACTCTGCGCTCGGAGGTCTCTTCGCCCGAAGGAAGTCCACAGATCATCGCCGCCTATCAGCCCTGGTTTGGGCGCAGGGGCCACATTGATGTCGGCTACAACTCGCAGGACCCGAACGTACTCGCCAATCAGGTTGAGCACGCAAAGGACTTCAATATCAAAGCCTTCATTGTGAACTGGTACGGCCCTTCTCACGATTTTGAGGACCACAGCTACGCCGCGCTGCAGAAGGTCTCTGCCGAGCACGACTTCAAAACGGCCATTCTGTACGACGAGAGCGTAGACGATCCTAGCCGTGCGACCGAGCAGGCGATCTCCGATCTGCAGTACGCCTACGAGCACTACATCGGGCCGCACGCAACGGTGCCTCGCGATACTTACTTGACATTCGATGGCCATCCGATGGTCTTTATATTTCCCAAATCGGGAGACACGGACTGGAAGCGCGTGAAGCAAGCGGTAAGTGGATGGCAGCAGCCGCCAGTATTGCTCTACGAGGATGACGACGCTAAAAACTGGGGGGCATTCGATGGCTACTACGCGTGGGTCTCGCCGGGCAAAAAAGGCTGGTCGCGCGACGGCAGCAACTGGGGCCGTACCTACCTCGAGAACTTCTACAAGCGCCTCGCCGACGAGCCAGACAAGATCGCCGTCGGCGCCGCTTGGCCGGGTTTCGATGACTCGAAGGCGGAATGGGGCTCCGGCCGCAAAATGGACGCCCGGTGCGGCAAGACCCTCGAAGATTCACTGAACCTTTACCGCCGGTATTTTCCGGCGGATCGTCCGCTGCCGTTCCTGATGATTGTTACCTGGAACGACTATGAAGAAGGAACCGCCATCGAGCGCGGTATCGGAAATTGCGCCGGCAAGAAACCCGACAAGGCACTCGCCATGCGCTAAATGTGGGACAACTGCTTTTCCGCGGACCTCGGCAAGCGGCGTATGGTTCGATCCTGCACCAAAAGCCGACCGCTGGTTCCGACCTGCTTGCGTCACTCTGGAAGGGACCCTGCTCTCCCCCAACAAGTAACGGCCTTCCAACCTCTCCCGGTCAGCAAAATACATTCAAGCGCGTTTTACCCCGTATACAGCAAAACGCTTACCACTTTTGGGTAATCAAGGCGATATGCCCAGCTGCCGATAAAGGAAGCAGGTAGGTAGGTTTTCCGCCAAAGGCCCTGTGCTCTCATTAACTTGGCGCCGGAACGGCAAATTTGCAATGCGAAATCAGTCTCACGGCATCGATGGCGCTGGCTGGCGAGTTGTGCTCGCTATGGTCCTCATCATCTGCCCGTCCTCCCTACCGGCTGCAGACTCGAATAGCTGGGTTACGAAAGTACGTGCCCAAGTCGCGAAAAACAATTTTGCCGCAGCCGCACGCGTTGTCGACGAGCGACTGCATGCAGCGCCTCGCGATCTAGAAGCCCTGGGCTGGCGAGCGCGCATTCTTGCCTGGAGCGGAAAGTGGCCCGAAGCCGAGATGCAGTATCGCGACGTATTGCGCAAAGCTCCCAACGATGTCGATATCCTGCTCGGCCTTTCCGACGTCCTGTTTTGGGAAGGCAAACTGGGCGAAGCGGCTTCGCTGGTGGAACAGGCGCAGGAGCTGCAGCCTGGCAACTTCGAAATCGCAATCCGAAGATCAAAGCTTGATGCCGCGATTCGCGAGCAACGCTCCTCGTCATTCCTGGCTGCGGCCAACGCGGTCGTGATCGTGTCGGCCGGCAAGCAGCCCACAGGCGAATCCCACGGCAGCGATGCCCCTCGCTATTCAGCGTCAATTAGCAGCGAGACGGACTTATTTAATTACACCTCTCCCATTCAAGCGCAAGGCGCGAGCTTCAGCGTGAATTGGAATTCGCGCTGGAGATCGACCTTTAGCGGCCTCTCTTATCGACGTCTCGGCCAGGCAGCGGCAGAGCTATCAATCGGTGCTGGCTATCGCATCAGCAAGAATGATTCGCTTTCATTCTCCTTTGGACAGGGAACCCATCAACAGATCGCGCCATTGCGGCAGATGTCCCTCGATTATGATCGCGGGCTTAAGCTGCATCTCGGCTGGATAATGGGTCTCGAAGTCATAGCACACTCTTCCAGTGTGTGGTTCGACGGCTCGCAAGTAACCGTGCTCGGCGGAACTGGCATCGCGTACCTCCCGCGCGATTGGATGTGGATCTTCACCGCCAATCAGGCGCGCACGGACTTCTTTGGTACCGGGACTAGTTGGAGCCCGGCGACATCGACGAGACTGTCGTTTCCAACATCGCATCGTCTGCGTCTAGACGCTGGATACGGCGTCGGAGCGGAAGACTACTCGAACATCGACCAGATTGGACGCATCTCCGCGCGCACGTACTCGGGCGCAGTGCACTTCCGTATGAATCGCCCGCAGGAGTTCTCGATATTCGTTGCGTATCAGCAACGCTCGCACGGACAAACTCAGACCAGCATTGGCGGCGGCTATGGATTCCATTTCTAGCCTTCTCTCCCAATTCGCGCTTAGGGCGGCATTGATATCGGTCGAGTTCGTCGCGGGACTTCTGTTGTTCATTTTGCTCCGCCGTTTGTATCGCGGCCGCTTCTTCGCCAAGCTCGATCAGACCTCCTTCGATATGCGGTATCACTGGAACGACATAGTCACGTTCCGAATCCCCCCTCGCAAGTGGCGGCTGAACAAGTTCAAACGGGCGGTAGTCGAGGGCATTTTGCTCGATCGCATGGATGCCGCAAGTGAGGGAGACCGAGCCGTCTACTCAGAGTTCATCCGCCGCTCCGGCTTGATGGAAAAACGCGTGTGGCAGGCAAAAAAAGGCAGTCGGCATCGCCGCAGGCAGGCCCTGCTGGCTCTTGGCCGAACACGCTTGTTGGAATTTCTTCCTGTTCTGGAGGAAGCGATTTCCCAAAATGATCCTTACATCCAGGAATCTGCAGCACGGGCGCTTGGACACAGCGAACAACCTGAAGCTGCATTGATTCTTTTGCGTGCGTTAACCACCGGCAAGCTGCGAGTCTCTGACCTCACACTCAAGGATTCCTTGCTGCGCACCTCACGTTCCGATCCGAAAATACTGTGCCGCCACCTCGATGGCGCATCTACGCGACTGCTGATCGCGCGCATTCTCTCGGAAGTCGCCGATGAAGGTGTTGCCAACGATCTTGCGACGCTCGCCAAGGATGCCGATCCGGAAATTCGCGCCTGCGCAGCGCGCGGATTGGGCCGTACTGAGCCGCTGTTCGGAAGCACCGTACTCTCTGAAATGGCGGGGGACGCTGTCTGGTTCGTGCGCCTGCGCGCGGTCGTATCAATGACCAGGCTGAAGCATCCGGCGAGCATGGGAGCGCTGCTCACCGCCGTCTGTGATTTGAACCGGGCGGTTCGCCAGCGTGCGGCCGAGGCGCTCGGGCAGCTTCCTCGCGAACTGTATCCCGTCATTCTCGACCGTGTGGCCGCGACTCGCGACAAGTATGCACTGCACGCCTTCGTTTCCGAACTCGAGCGTATCGGCGAGTGCTCCGGCTTGATGCTGCAGTTGAGCGACAAGCAGGCGCTCATATCGGATGGTGGGAAGAACCTGCTGCAGGCTGTCGAAGAAGCTCGCCGACAGATCGCGGAGAACGCTTTCAAAACAGAACCTGCAGCGGAAAAGCCAGTGTCGGCGGCTTCGCCGTTCCCAGAATCACAGCTTGCAGAGAACACAGCAAGCATGACAGAGAAGACCTTTGCGAGTCCATCCATAGCTAAGACAGCGGTCGGTCATGCCTAAAATCCTCGGCGATCTCAGTTATTTCTTTTTCTTCTACTATCTGCTCTCGAATGTCGTTTACCTCGTTCTTCTCGTCGCAGCGCTTGTCTCGACCAATCGTCATCGCGAACGCCTCACCAACCGAGGATTGAATCTGGTAAGCAGCTCACCATTTACTCCGCCGATTTCAATCATCTGCCCAGCGCGTAATGAGGCTGGCAGCATCGTCGCTAGCGCTCGCGCACTTCTAGACCTCGATTATCCCGACCTCGAAGTCATTGTGGTCAACGATGGCTCTACCGACTCGACATTGCAGATATTGAAAGATCACTTCGAACTTCGTGCGATACAGATGCTCTATTTCCAGCAGTGCAAGAGCGGGCCGGTGCGCGGCATCTATGCCAGCCGCGCCGAGCGGCGGCTGTTAGTGATCGACAAAGAAAATCGCAAGAGCAAGGCCGATGCAGTGAACTGCGGCATCAATGCTGCGACGGGGCAATACACATGCGTGATCGACGCCGACTCGCTGATTGAACGCGACGCGCTGTTACGCATTATGACCGGATTGCGCTCGCAAGCAGATGCATCGGTGGTGGCCATCGGCGGCATTGTGCGTGTGCTCAATGGGTGCGTTATCGAAAATGGCCGGATTCGCGATGTGCAGCTTCCAAACACTCCCATCGAAGTTCTGCAAGTGATCGAGTACCTTCGCGCCTTCCTCATCGGCCGCGAAGGCTGGGCTGTCTTTAAGATGCTGCCGATTATCTCCGGCGCATTCGGCGTCTTTCGGACCGATTTGGTACGCAAGATTGGTGGCTTTCGGGCGAAAGCCATTGGCGAGGATCTCGATCTCGTGATCCGCCTGCACCGCTATTTGCTGGACCAGAATTCCGAGTACGCAATCGTGTTCGTACCCGATCCCACGTGTTGGACCGAGGTGCCCAACGACATCCGCTCCCTCGCCCGTCAACGCGCGCGATGGCAAAAAGGTCTGCTGGATGTTCTCTGGCCCAATCGCGACATGCTCTTTCGTTCTCGCTATGGCCGCTTAGGCTCGTTGATGCTTCCTTATCTTTGGGCATTCGAATTAATCGAACCATTCGTTGAAGCCCTCGGATATTTTTGCATCGTCGCCGCCTGGCTCACTGGAGGCCTGAACTTTGCGAACTTCCTGGAAGTAATTTTCTACGGCTACGCGTTCGCGACGATGATCTCTGTTGGGGCCGTGCTGCTCGAAGAGATGACGTATCGCCGCTACAATCGTTGGACCAATGTTGCGCGTCTGATCCTGTTCTGCTTCGTCGAGCATTTCCCATATCGGCAACTGAACATGCTCTGGCGTATCCAGGGAATGTGGCAGTACATCAAGGGCGATATGGAATGGCGGGAACTCAAACGAACCGGGCTCTCGGCCGCTGTAGCTGCGTCAAAATAACAAGATCGTGAAATCCGGGTTCCAGTGCGCGGGCTGCGGCGAGTGGAACGAAACCTTCGTCGATCCCGGTAACGGATCAAAACAGAGCTACGTCGAAGACTGCCAAATCTGCTGCAAGCCCAACCTTCTCAGGGTCGAGTGGTATCGGGACGCGCAGGAGTTCGTGATCGCCGCGGAATTAGAGTAGGAGCCCGCCGGCTAAGCTCTGAGTGATAGACGAGCGCTCGCCGTCAATACGCATCTGGTTCTATGTTCAAAGGTTTTAGCCTTCCGTTCCATCAAAAATGCTCTAGACTGAAATCACAGCAACTATGCGGATACTCACTCGCTATGTGCTCTGGGAGGTCTTCTCCCACGGCGTGATTGGCGCGGCTCTGTTCACGTTCGTCATTTTTATGCGCGATGTGAGCCGCATTCTCGAGTTAGTCGTCCGCAACAGCGCGCCTATCCCCAGCGTTGCTGAGATCTTCTTCCTCACTGTTCCCACGGCACTGACCTTCACGCTGCCAATGGGCGTGCTCGTCGGAATCCTCATCGGCCTATCACGCATGGCGGCCGACAGCGAAGTAACTGCCCTGCGAGCGAGCGGCATTGGCGCCTGGCGATTTGTAGCAATCATCAGCATTTTCGCTACAGCCGCCCTAGCCATTGCGCTGCTCAATAACGTCATTATTGCTCCGCGGTCTGCGGCAGCGCTCTCGGGTTTGCAGAATTCGCTAAAGACCTCGCAGATTTCTTTTGAGATTCAGCCGCGGGTTTTTTACGAGGATCTCAAAGGCTATGTGCTTTATGTGCAGGACGTAGAGCCTGCATCAGGCGCAGCGATCTGGAAGAACGTTTTCTTGGCGGACATTGCAAATCCTTCAGCGCCGAAGATCACTCTTGCCGAGCGCGCGACCGTCGTGACCGAAAACGACACGCTGCGTATGCACCTCGAAAACGGTAGCCAGCAGGAGACCGATCCCAGCAATCCGAATCAATACACGATCTCGACGTTCGATCAGACGGACATTCCGATCGCGCTACCGCCGGCCGTTCCACCACCATCGCGCGATCTTGTACCAGCCGCCGAACTCACAACCAGTGAAGTGCTGTCGCGGGCCGAGCACAGCGATCGCGCGAAGTCGCGCTGGTATTGGATCGAGTTCCATCGCAGATTTGCTCTCGCGGCATCATGCCTGGTGCTGATGATCGTGGGAATACCCCTGGGGCTGTCGTCGAAAAAAGGCGGCAAGTCGACGGGATTTATTTTGACCATTCTGCTGGTCTTCCTTTACTACTTCGCGCTGAGTGCCGGCATTGCCTTCGCGCGCCAGGGGAAGGTTTCGCCTCTGCTTGGTGTGTGGGGTGCGGATATCGGGTTCGCTGTCGCAGGTCTCATTTTGCTGTTTCGCGTGCAACGCTCCAGCCTCGACGTAATTTCATTTCGAGCTGTCTGGAAAGATTTCGTTCAGAAGTTCTGGCGTAGCGGCCCGAAGGCGCAGACCTCTGAGAGCACGTCGCTGCTGCGAAAGGGAGGTTCACGCTTCCCACTCATTCTTGATGATTATGTGCTGCGGCAGTTCCTGGAATATCTCGGGCTGATCCTGGCGACCTTCATCGTACTCACGCTTGTCTTTAGTTTCTTTGAACTGCTCGGCGACATCGTTCGCAACCGCATCGCACTGATTACCGTTGGCGAATATCTCGTTAACGTGATCCCCTCGATGCTCTACCTGATGACACCGCTCAGCGTCCTCATTGCCGTGCTCGTGACCTTTGGACTGCTGCAGAAATCGAACGAGTTGACTGCGATGAAGGCGACCGGCATCAGCCTTTACCGGCTGATCGTTCCTGTACTCGTGCTCGCGGGAATGCTGTCCATTGCGCTCTTTCTCTTCGATCAGTTCTATCTGCCGCACGCGAATAAGCGGCAGGACGCGCTGCGGAATGAGATCAAAGGCAAGCCGGCGCAGACCTACTTGAATCCGCAGCACAAGTGGATCTTTGGCCAGCATCACGAAATCTACTATTACGAATTCTTCGACAGCGAGCGCAATCAATTCGCGAATTTATCTGTCTTTGATCTCGATCCCAAAGCTTTCGCACTCACCGAACGAACCTTCGCCAGCCGCGTCTTCTGGAACGATTCGCTGCGCAAATGGATTTTCGAGCGCGGCTGGGTGCGTACGCTCGCGCCGACCAACGTGAAGGACTATCGCACCTTTGATGTGACCACCTTTTCCGATATCGACGAGCCGCCGAGCTACTTCAAGAAGGAAGTAAAGCAGTACTCAGAGATGAACTTCGACGAGCTGAAGTCCTATGTCCGCGAGCTGGAGCAAGGGGGCTTCGAAGTCGTGCGTCTGAAGGTGCAGCTCTATAAGAAACTGTCGTTCCCGCTGATCACGCTGGTGATGTCTATCCTCGCGATTCCGTTTGCGCTCTCGGCTGGGCGGCAAGGCGCGTTGCGTGGCGTCGCCACGGCCATCGGCATTGCGGTCGTGTATTGGATTACCAGTGGGCTCTTCGAAGCCATGGGAAACGTGAACCAATTACCTGCATCGCTCGCCGCTTGGTCCCCAGATGTCATCTTCGCCCTAGCCGGCGGGTATTTCATGCTGAAAGTGCCGACGTAAGATGGAATCAGACGCGGCTCATTACCGTCCGCGGTAGCAGAAGGGCTGCGATATAGACACCCACCCTGCTGGCGCAAGGCGATACCGACTCCAGCGTTAGACCTCCGTAAAGGTTCATGTTAATTCCGATCCTTAGATGTCGATGTTCAAGAGACTCGATCCGCTAAAACCATATCTCTATCGCTACCGCGTCAAGTTCTTATGGGGCGGTCTCGCACTGCTGCTCAACAATGCGATCTGGATCCTGTTTCCTCAAGTCATTGGACGAGCAATTAACGACCTGAATGTCGGTGTCACACAACACAAAATCGTTACTTACTCGCTGGCGTTAATTGGCATCGCTCTGAGCAAGGGTATCTTCCAGTTCCTGATGCGTTGGGTCCTGATCGGTATTTCTCGCGAGATCGAGTTCGACCTGCGCAACGATCTCTTCAAGCATCTCGAATCACTATCGTATTCGTATTACCAGCGCACTCGCGTCGGCGACATCATGGCCCGTGCCACCAACGATTTGAACGCCGTACGCATGCTCCTTGGTCCGGCGATCATGTACACGGCGAACACGATAATCTTTACCGCGGGCGCGCTGGCGTTCATGTTGAAGATCAGCCCACGGCTCACGATGTTTGCGTTTCTGCCCCTTCCCGCAGCAAGCATTCTGGTTCAGTACTTCGGACGCCGCATTCACGAGCGCTTTGAACGCATTCAGGCCACCTTCTCCGATATCTCGGCCAGAGCGCAAGAAAATTTCTCTGGCGCTCGCCTGGTCCGCGCCTACGTGCAGGAAGAGGCGGAAATCGAGCTTTTCGAGACAGCAAATGAGGAATACATCTCCCGCAGTCTGAAGCTCGTTCGGCTTATCGGAATGCTCTGGCCGACTCTGGAAACGCTGCTCGGTCTGGCGATTATCCTTGTTCTCTGGCTTGGCGGAAGAGAAGTGCTCCTCGGCCCCATGAACGTGGGTGAGTTCGTCGCCTATAACACATACATGGTCCAGCTCACATGGCCGGTTATCGCGTTGGGCTGGGTGATCAACATCTTCCAGCGCGGTACAGCTTCGCTGGGGCGCATCAATGAAATATTTTCGGAAAAGCCGACGATCACCGACGCCGACGTCGCTCCCGATTTGAAACACGCGACTGCGATTTGCGGCAATCTTGACTTCCGCAATTTGAGTTTTTCATATCCAACCGGCGGCAAAGTTCTCAAGAACATCAACCTACACATTCCGGCAGGGACGAGTCTCGCCATCGTCGGTCCGACAGGATCGGGTAAGAGCACGATCGTTAGCCTGATTCCGCGAATCTACGATGCTTCGCAGGGCACGCTCCTGCTCGACGGCCGTGAGATCACGGATTTCCCGCTCGAGATGCTGCGCAGAAACATCGGATTCGTGCCGCAGGAGACGTTCCTGTTCAGCACGAGTATTCGCGAGAACATTGCCTTCGGCGTGGAGAATGCTTCCGATGCAGATGTCGAACGGGCAGCCGAAGCCGCGAGTCTCGCGCAGGATATCGAGGGATTCCCGCAGAAGTACGCGACTGTCGTCGGTGAGCGCGGGCTGACCCTCTCCGGCGGACAAAAGCAGCGCACTGCGATTGCGCGCGCGATTATCCGCAATCCGCGGATTCTGATTCTCGATGACGCGCTGGCAAGCGTCGATACCTATACCGAAGAGCGTATTCTCACGCACCTCCGCGAGATCATGCACGGGCGCACGACGATATTCATTTCTCACCGCGTGTCCACTGTGCGGGCAGCGGATCAAATCGCGGTCCTGCATGGAGGATCAATCGTCGAACTCGGCACCCATGAGGAACTGATCGCGCGCGACGGATACTATGCCGATCTCTACAACAAGCAGCTGCTCGAGGAGGAACTGGAGAGCGTCTAAGAAAAATGAGGAAAGCAATTAGCGCATTAGGAAAACCTGCGATTGAGACGCCCGAATGCGTCCAGGATCAACCACTTCATCGGAAGCTCGGCAGCTATTCGTAACAACCCGCGAAGATCAGTGCTCAATGAAACGCATCGTAATCCCCGAACTGCTAGACGATGATCTAGGGACGCCCGAAGAAATTCGCGACAGCCTGCTCGACCTGCGCGGTATTAATCGCAAGTTCGGGGGATTCGCAAGCGTCAGCCGCCTCATCGAGAGCGTTGCTCGAACACATCGGAAGAATTCGCTGGAGCTGTTGGACGTCGGTGGGGGTACCGGCGATGTGGTCTCGAACGCTTCTCAAAATCTTGCGGGCAAAGTGCAGCTTCGGGCAACCATCCTCGATCGCGCTCTGACGCACATGAACGGCACACGTGAGAACTTCGCCCGAGTCGCCGGCGATGCTGTTTCATTGCCGTTTGGCTTTGGCAGCTTCGACGTAGTCTCCTGCAATCTCTTTCTCCATCATCTAGAACCCGAACAGATTGCCGTCTTCTTCAATGAGGCGTTGCGCGTCGCGCGCATCGCCGTGATCGCCAGCGATATTCGGCGAAATCGCTTTCACTGGATTGCTGCACATGTTGGGAAGCTCAAATACCGCAGCCGACTTACTCGTCATGACGCTCCGGTCTCGATCCGCCGCGCTTACACGATCACTGAAGCGCGAGCAATGGCCCGGAACTCAAAGGCAAGTTCTTTTATCGTCCGGCCTCACTACTTCCAGCGATTCGGCTTGATTCTATGGAAAGCGCCGAAATGAAGGAAAAGTTTGATCTCGCAGTGATCGGTGGAGGGCCTGCGGGCACCTCGGCAGCAATCACGGCAGCACGTCTTGGCTTCTATGTGCTGCTGCTGGAAGCCGGCAGCTTTCCGCGACACAAGGTCTGCGGCGAATTCGTTTCTGGCGAAGCTCTGAGCGTGCTCGCCGAATTGGTCGGGAAAGAACAGTTTGCCCATGCGCCGCGCATTAGCAAGGCACGCGTCTTTATCGACCATGCGCGTGCCACTTTGCCGGTTAATCCGCCTGCCGCAAGCGTTTCGCGCTACGACCTCGATGCCGCGCTCTACCACGCCTCTGCGGTGGCGGGTTGCATGGTGCGAGACCGAACACGCGCACAAAGTGCAGCTCCGTCCCAAAATGGTTTCGTGATTCGCCTCGAATCAGAGGAAGTACTGGCTCGGGCTGTAATCAACGCCACTGGCCGCTGGTCGAATCTTGCGAGACGGACGGCCATGGGCACTGAGCAATTCATTGGCCTCAAGGGCCATTTCTTCGAGCCAGATTGCAGCGAATCTTGCAATCTCTATTTTTTCGATGGCGGCTATTGCGGCGTGCAGCCAATCGGCGATGATCTCGTAAACGCGGCGGCGATGGTGAAACCAGGCATCGCCAAGAATCTAACCCGCGTGTTCGCACTGAATCGCGATCTCAAAGAGCGCTCCCGAGCGTGGAAGTCTGTTGGCGATCCTGTCAGCACGGCCCCGCTGATATTTCGTTCTCCTGTGACCTCGGAAAATGGCATGCTGATGGCTGGTGATGCAGCAGCGTTCCTGGATCCTTTTGCCGGAGACGGAATTTCCATTGCACTGCACAGCGGACGCATGGCAGCCGAAGCGCTTGGCCGTTTTCTTCTTGCTAATTGCAGTCTTCAGGACGCCCTATTGCACTATGACCGCGAATATCGGCGATTAATCAAGCCTGCATTGAACAGTGCCCAACGCCTTAGAGGTCTCCAGCATCTCCCTTCTGCATTGCGTGCCGCGTCCGTGGCCTGTCTCAACATCCCTCTGATAGCCCGAGCGGCGGTGAAGGCCACGAGGATGAGAGCTACCAATCGCCGGACAGCCTGACGCTTTCCTAACTTGAAGTAAGTAGGACCTTCGATTTACCTTGTATTTACTGCGAGTTTGACTGTCAGCGCATGAGAGTTGCTGCCCTTGGTAGTTCGTGGCTTGGGCATGCCTTGGAAATAGCAGTGTGTGTCCGAGACCGACTCATTGCTGACTATCGGAGGAAACATTATGAGATTCAAAGCAGGAGCTGTGGCTCTGCTGTTTTTGATGGCGAGCGCAATCGGTGCGCTGGCACAAACAACTACCGTTCAGGGCTTTGTCAAAGACCCCAGCGGTCCAGTCGCCGGCGCTCAAGTTTTGCTCAAGGATATCGATACCGGCCGCAAGTACACGCTGAAAACTGACAAGAAAGGTAAGTTCTTCAGTATCGGCATCACGCCAGGCAAATTCGACGTGACGGTGACTAAGGACAACAAGGTCCTGTACACCATGCAATTCCAGGCGTCGCTCAATGCACCTCAGGATGTGAACGAGCTCGACATCGATCTCACGCCCGCCCAGCCCGGACAAGCGACCGCACCGCCGCCTCCGCAACCGGGGATGAAGCAAGAGCAGCCCAAGCTTACCGAAGAGCAGAAGAAACAGATTGAGGAAATCAATAAAAAGAACGCCGAGATCACTAAAGAGAATGCCAAGATCGGCAATCTCAATACTCTGCTCAAGGAAGCCCAGGCCGACATGCAGGCAAAGAACTACGACCAGGCCGTTACCACGATGCAGCAGGCCGAGCAGGCCGATAACGGTCAGCATCATCAGGTCTATGGCGTGCTTGGCGCCGCGTACTTGAACGACAAAAAGTATCCCGAGGCGATCGATTCGCTAAACAAGGCAGTGCAACTCGCGACATCAGGCACGGCAGCAGCAGCCCCAAATACGAAGACTATGCTGGCTTCCTACTACGACAACCTTGGTCAGGCGTATGCCAAATCGGGAAAAATCCCCGAGGCCGTGGACGCCTACAACAAAGAGGTCGAGCAGGATCCCACGCACGCTTCGCAGGCGTACTACAACGAGGGAGCGGTGCTGACCAACTCCGGTAAGACCGACGAAGCCAATGCGGCGTTTACGAAGTCAATTGAGGCCGATCCTAACCATGCTGATTCGTACTATCAGCGAGCAATCAACTCGCTGCAAAAGGCAACGGTTGACAAGGCCGGAAAAATGGTTGCCCCCCAAGGAACTGTGGACGACTTCAACAAGTATCTTGAGCTGCAGCCGAGCGGTCCGTACGCCGAAGGCGCGAAGCAGATGCTCGACACCTTGGGCGCAAAGGTCCAAACCCAATATGGAAAGAAAAAATAACTAAAGCAGAATTAAGTAAAGGCGGCCTGCAAGGCCGCCTTTTTTGATGCATGCCGCACGCAAAAGCACAATCCGGGATCGAAACCGTCCTCAGCTTCGAAGGTGCGCAGAGAACTGTTATGTCGCACGCTGATCATGTGCGCTCACGGCAAAAGCAAATAGAGCAAGTTCCCATTTTAGGTTCGATAGGTAGAGTGCTTGCAGAGAACATCGTCGCTGATCGGGACTTCCCTCCGTTTCCGCGTGCCACCCGCGATGGATATGCAGTACGCAGTGGAGACGCAGAGCGCGTGCCGGTCGAATTGAATGTTGCTGGCGAGGTCCGCGCCGGAGGCAACCTTCCTGCCGGTTTTACCCGGTTAGCCAGCGGGGAAGTTTTGTTGATCATGACCGGAGCGCCCGTACCTGACGGAGCTGATGCGATTGTCATGATTGAGTACACCGAACGAAGCGGTCAACGAGTTCGCGTTCTTCGTTCTGTGGCTTCCGGCGAAAACGTAGTTCCGCGCGGCAGCGAAGCCAGACAGGGAAGCATTCTTGTTGGCGAAGCCACCGTGATCTCTCATCCTCAGATCGCATTGGCAGCATCGGCAGGCAAGTCCGTAATCGACGTTTATTCGCAACCGCGAGTTGCGATCTTGCCGACGGGCGATGAAGTCGTTCCTATCGACGCCCAACCGGCAGCCAATCAGATTCGTAACTCCAATGGCTTTTCTCTAGCTGCGCAAGTGATCTCTAGCGGCGGAGAACCAGTGCACCTGCCCATTGCTCCCGACGAGCGGCGACGCCTGCGAGAGTTGATTGCTCAAGGACTTGAGTGCGATTTACTGCTGCTGAGTGGCGGCGTCTCTGCTGGCGAATATGATTTGGTGGAGGACGCCCTCGCCGCGTTCGGCGCTGAGTTTCTGTTTACAGGCGTGGAGATTCAGCCTGGGAAACCACTTGTGTTTGGACGCGCGCGGCAGCGATCCAATCGCGAGCGCTGGACCTACTTCTTCGGACTGCCAGGCAATCCGATCTCTACAATGGTGACATTCCAGCTTTTTGGAAGGTTGTTCGTCCGAGCGCTGGCAGGAGCCTCTGCGTCCGCAGTTACCGCCAGAAAGATACGGCTGGGAAAAGATGTAAAAACCAAAATAGGACTAACTCGCTTTCTGCCCGGCAAGATCTCTGGAGTATGGGATGATCCCGAAGTTGAGTTGCTGACCTGGCAAGGATCGGGGGACATTGCTGCGCTCGCGCGAGCCGATTGCCTGCTGGTGATTCCGCCCGATCGCGAAAGTTTTAAATCGGGAGATTGGATGACAGTCATCCCAATTGAAGGCTAAATGGCAGGCAAACTGTCTCATTACGATGCGAGCGGCCGGGCGCAAATGGTGGATGTTTCAGAGAAGATAGCCACCCGGCGCGAAGCCGAAGCTTCGGCCTACGTTTGCATGTCAGCGGAGGTTCTCGCTGCGCTGCCGCAGAATCCCAAAGGCAATCCGCTCGAGATAGCCCGTTTGGCAGGCATCATGGCTGCAAAACGCACTTCGGAGCTGATACCAATGTGTCACCCCCTACCGCTCAGTCACGTGGAGGTAAGTTGCAGAGTGCGCGAGAATGGAATTGCTGTTAGCGCAAAGGTGAATACAACCGCGAATACCGGCGTCGAGATGGAAGCGATGGTCGCAGCAAGTGTAGCGGCACTCACGGTTTATGACATGTGCAAGGCGCTGGACAAAAGCATTACTATCGAGCGAGTCCAGCTGGAGCGAAAGTCGGGCGGCAAGAGCGGAGAATACTCCCGCGAGCGTGGCAAATCGAAAGGCCGATAGCCGAGCATGGTTTCTAACATTCGCGTCCTCGTGGTGGACGACAATCCGATGATCGTTGGCCTGCTCAAACAGGCAGTGTCGCCGCATGCCGCCGTCGAGGCATTTTCGAATTCGGCGGAAGCTTTGCTGCGCATCGTGGAGGATGCGCCTGATCTTGTCATCTCTGACTTTCACATGCCCGGACTGAACGGAAAGCAGCTCATCGAGAAAGTGCGCAAGCGACCGCAGACCGCGCGTCTGCCCGCAATCCTCATCGGTACACGCAGCGAAATCAACGAGCAACTGCGCTCCATGCAAGACCAGCTCGAAGATCTGATCGAGAAGCCATTTCTTGTGAAGGAAGTTTCGGCGCAGTTCAAGCGTGTCGTTGACAAGATTTCACTGGAGAAGATGGCGCGTGCAGCGCCGGGCGAGTCCGTCGTTCGCGGCAACCTGCAGCAGATGAATACGATGGACTTGTTTCAGTCGCTGGAGCTCGGCCACAAGAACTGTCGCTTGTCTCTCAGCAACAGGAACGAGCGCTGCGATCTATACTTCATCGACGGTCAAATCAATCACGCCGTCTATGGCAAGCTGCGTGGCGACGAAGCTGTCTTCAAAGTCCTTGCCTGGACCGAAGGACAATTCGAGATCGACTTCACCGGCAGCAGCAAGGAGCAGAGCACTACGCGCTCAACCCAGGGTCTGCTGATGGAAGGTCTCCGGCTGCTCGACGAAGCCAATCGCGGCGCAGAAGAGAACGTCCTCGACGCGTGAAGATTCCCGCCGCCATCCTCACTGTCAGCGATTCCTGCCATAAAGGTCTTCGGCAGGACGCGTCTAGTCCGCGGCTGCGGGCCGTTTTAGTTGCCTCCGGCTTTGAGGTCGTCGAGACAAAAGTCGTTCCCGACGACATCGAACGAATCGCTTCCGCTCTGCGAGAGCTTTCCGCTGTGGCGCGCTTTGTTGTGACCACCGGCGGAACAGGCATTGCTTCACGTGACGTCACTCCAGAGGCTACGCGGGCAGTCT
>DATEMI010000371.1:0-18072 GCA_035275665.1 Terriglobales bacterium
ATTGCCGAGGATCTCGCTATTCTTGCCAAAGATCCGGATCCGGAAATTCGAGCTTCCTCGGCGCGCGGACTCGCTCATGTCGAACCTCTGGTCGGCATTGCAGTGCTCTCTGAGCTAGCCATGGACCAGTTTTGGTTTGTGCGCTTGAGGGCGGTGGTTTCACTCGCGGCATTTCGCCATCCGGCTAGTTTGCCGGCGCTTCTAGCTACGATCTGCGACGTGAGCCGCATCGTGCGCCAGCGTTCCGCCTCCGCTCTTGCCCAACTTCCGAAAGATCTGCTGCCCGTCATCGTCGACCGCCTCGCAGCTACGGGTGACAAGTATGCCCTGCATGCATTCATCTCCGAACTGGAGCGCATCGGCGAGTGCGCCGGGCTGATGCTGCAGTTGAGTGATAAGCAGGCGCTCATCTCCGACAACGGACGAAACTTGCTGCGGGCTGTGGAGGAAGCTCGTCGCCAAATTGAAGAACAGAGAAATGCCCGCAAGCTGGCTAACGAAATGGTGCCATCCAATGCTTAACATTCTGGCAGCTTTGAGCTATCTCTTTTTCGGGTATTACCTGATTTCTAACGCCGTTTATCTCTTGCTGCTTATAGCGGCGCTGATCTCCACGTCCAGGCACCGGGAACGACTTTCTGCCCGCGGCTTGGACCTGGTCAACACCTCACCGTTTACGCCATCGATTTCGATTATCTGTCCCGCTCGCAATGAGGAGGCAAGCATTGCGGCAAGCGTCGAAGCCTTACTCGCTCTTAACTATCCCGAGCTGGACATTGTGGTTGTAAATGATGGCTCGACTGACAATACGCTAGACATTCTCAAGAATAGATTTCAGCTTCGCCCTGTGAATATTTTGTACTTTCAGGAATGCGAGAGCGGGCCCGTACGCGCGATCTATGCGAGCACTGAGCGTCAGAGACTGCTTGTAGTGGACAAAGAGAATCGCAGAAGCAAGGCCGATGCGGTGAACTGCGGGCTGAATCTTGCCACAGGGCAGTACGTCTGTGTAATAGACGCGGATTCGTTGCTCGAAAATGATGCGCTATTGCGTATCATGTCGGGGCTCCGCTCCGCTCCTGAAACTGCAGTAATTGCGATTGGAGGCATCGTCCGCATCCTGAACGGATGCTCAGTTGAGCAGGCGCGCATCACCGACGTTCGATTGCCCGTTTCTTCGATCGAAGTGCTTCAGGTGATCGAGTACCTTCGCGCCTTCCTGATTGGACGCGAAGGTTGGGCGCTGTTCAAAATGCTGCCCATCATCTCCGGCGCGTTTGGCGTTTTTAGAACCGATGTTGTAAGACGCATAGGGGGATTCCGCAGGGAGGCAATCGGCGAGGATCTCGATCTCGTCATCAGAATGCATCGCAGGCTACTCGAGGACGGCACCGATTACTCAATCATGTTCGTGCCAGATCCTACATGCTGGACAGAGGTGCCGAACGATTTGCGGTCGCTCGCGCGGCAGCGAGCACGTTGGCAGAAGGGTCTCATGGACGTGCTTTGGGCATACCGAGACATGCTATTTACAGGGCGCTACGGACGTTTGGGATGGTTGATGCTGCCCTATCTCTGGATTTACGAGCTGTTTGAGCCGCTGATCGAGTTACTCGGGTATGTCTGTATCGTCGCAGCCTGGCTGCTGGGTGCTTTGCAGCTCTCCACTTTTATGGAAATTCTCTTCTACGGATATGCCTTTGCCACTCTCATATCGATCGGCGCCGTGCTGCTGGAAGAAATGACATACCGACGTTACAGTCGGGGAAGGCATGTTGCCAAACTGATTCTCTACTGCTTCATCGAGCATTTTCCCTATCGCCAGCTCAACCTGATTTGGCGGCTACAGGGTATGTGGCAATTCGCCCGCGGTGATATGGCATGGAAGGAAATGAAGCGCGCCGGGATCCGATGCGACCTGTCCAGCACTCCGATAAAGAGTTAACCTCCGCGGAAGCTAAATCGTCGCAACCTTTTGCGCATTTCAGCGCCGAATATCATCACTGCTGAGGACCCGCTCCTATTCCCATATCGGGCTGTTTGCGTCAAACTCCAAGATGTAGGCGCCCCCATGGCGCGATCGCCGTTAGGAGGCGTTGATCTGCATCGCGACTCTAGGCAGCGGCTGGTCAAGACGCGGAGGGTGCAATGGCATGTTGTTGACTATCAGCAGACAATCTCAAAGCAGTAGCTGCTATTGCGGTTCTCACGATCCCAGTTCATATCAGGTCTCTTTCCCTTTGTCTTGGCTGCGGCTTCCGCCGTGACAGGGAAGGTCTATGCAGAATCGATTCCGTCATCCGGGTACTTGGGCCCGGACCAATCACTTTACTTGCGCCGCCACAATCCCTTTTCCTACTTTAGCGATGTACAGCAGAACTCGACACAAACTTCAAATATCGTTCCATTCACTCAGCTGCACTCCGATATAACGTCTTCCAGTCTGCCGAATTTTCTCTGGATAATTCCGAATTCCATCGATGACGCGCATTACTGCCCTGACGGTGCTACGACAAGCTGCAGCGTGAACAGTCGTTTGCAGGCTGCCGACCAGTGGCTGCAGAACAATATTGCACCCCTTCTTTCAAGCAGCGATTTCCAGCAGAGCGGCTTGCTTGTCATCACGTTTGATGAGTCCGCTGACGACATCACCAACGGAGGTGGCCACGTCGCCACGGTGCTTCTCGGCACTCACGTCAAATCGGGTTACGTTGGAAATAGAAGCTACGACCACCGCAGCCTTCTTTCTCTCAGTATGAAAGCGCTCGGCGTGCCGAACATTCCCAATGGCGCCGATGCCGCACCCCAGATGACGGAGTTTTCTCAATAGAACTTCGCTGCTCAGTGAGAGAATCGGTCATTTGCCTGGCGACGCGACGATCAACCCGGGCAGCTGACCGAGCGACGAGTGCGCGAGGTACAGCCTGCCATCCTTTGTGACCACGCCATTGCGACCGCCTTCGTGAGTCGGCACCTGGGCGATCAGCGTGAGCTTGCCCTGATCGTCAACGTGGGCAACAGTGAGTTGTGCGGCTCGAGCCGCGCCTACATAAAGAATGTGCGTAGCAGGCGAGTAGTTGAGGTCATCCACGCCATCGCCGGTGTCCATCGATGACAGCTTCTCTCCGTTGTGCTATATCGAGCATCTCCGCCCGCGTGCTACAAGCCACGAACAGGAAGCCCGCTTGCTGGTCTACGGATATCCCATGCGGCCCATCCTCGCCACACGCCGATGGCCACTTGCCCGACGGTCTTGCGCGTCTTCAAATCGATAGCGGTCGTGAGGTCCTTGTCTTCATAGTTCGTGTACAGGCGGCTGCCTCGCTTGGCATCGACGGCGTATCCTTCCGGACGCCCCTCAAAGGTCGGTTTCTCCTTCTGTGCGAGAGTGGCTCTGTCCAGAATGCGAACGGAATTTGTCGCGCGGTGCGGTTACCCAGACTTCCTTCGTCGGGGCGACATACACAACGCCATCAGGAGTGGAATCGATATTCCCGCAGTTTTTGCAATCGTGTCGAAATATTTGCTGGCGTCATCTGGGAGAGCCTGTCCCACACTTGGCCGAATGTATATCCTGGCCTCACAAAGTAACGCTGCATGTCAATAACGACTAGCGCCATTGCGTCGGCGTCGAGGTTAAGTGCGCCCTCACCCTTTAGTGGTGTTAACGATTCGAAGTCCATGATTGAAAGAACTACGACGGCTGATGATTCATATGATATCAGTCCTAGATTGGGAAACTATTAGCCGCTAGTCTGTGTTCTTGCCCTCGATTGACTTGTCGTCGCCGAGCTCTTCCAAACGCTGCTGTCCACAAGGGGATAGGATAAGCAGAAGGGAAGTTATTGGCGTACCGGCCCGAGATACTTGTCCAGCCAGTCGAGAACTTCGCGAACCGCGGCCGGGCGCGGAAATGCTCCATGTCCGCCCTCGTATATGACCAATTTTTTGTCTTTCGGAGGAGTTCCCATCAATTGAAAGAGCCGGGCCTCCGGCATTTGTCTTGGCGATGTCTTCTGCAGTTTTTCTAGCCTGTTGATCGTGGGCTGTGCCAGTCAATTCAATTTTGGCTTCCGTTACATTCATAGCGATGCTGGAGTTCGCCAACGCCGGATCCTGCTGCAATGCGCTTTGGATTGATCCTTAAAGCTGATTGATTGTGCCCTATCGCTCTGTGGGAGCGCGGATGTTTACCCGTTCTGTGAAGCAGATGAATTCTGCGACATATCCGCGGCCTGTGCGCTCTGCGTGCCCGTCGATCCTGGTTTGGCGAAGATGGAGTCATGGCTGCTTCAGGATTTGTCGTGTTCTGATGCATAGTCAAAGATCCGTTCTGAGGCCAATCTTCATCCCCACGGTTTGGCGGGTAATGTTCTGACGCGTCTTGGGCTTTTCTACCCCTTGCTGCTGATCCGCCTGGGGCAGACCAGAACCGCGACTGCTCATTCCCGAGCTGGAAACCGAGCCGCTCACCTTGAGGTTATTGCCAATTGTATGATTCGGAGCCGCAGAACGGGCCACATCTTCGATCTGCTGTCGCTCTCGATCAGTGGCAACCGTGCCCTTCAGCGCCAAACTGCCATCGTCAGCCACACCGACTTTCACCTGATCCGTTGGGTACTCAGCCCTCTGTCGGGCTGTTTCTTTTTGCGACCCGCCTTTGGCCGTAAAGCTAAGCTGCACAAAAAACCTTTCTTCAATTCTGGACGTCGAACTAATTCATGGAAGTCGGAGCGTCGATTGCAGAATGCGCGAATCCGCACTGCAAGACCCCCCTTTCAAAGGTTCGGCTCCGGTCGCCTCTTCGTATTCCCAACTTCGGAATCAACGGAATGGAATCTGCCAGAAAATGCTAAGCAAAAAGTTGTGTGGCTTTGCTCGGCGTGTTCTGAGCACATGTACGTTCGGATAAACCGCAAGAAGAGAGTAGTGCAGATTGTAAGAAAACACGTCTCGAACGCGACTGCCGCGTAGGACAGTCAAATGAATACTTTCAAAATCGTTGTCGTAGATGACGAACCTCTTATTACGAATACGCTCTGCCAGATTCTCAGGGACGCGGGCTACTGCGCTTTTGCCGCATACGAAGCAGAGGGAGCAATGATGCTCTGCAAACATCACTCCGCGGACTTGTTGCTCTCGGATGTGAACATGCCCGGAATTAACGGTATCGAACTGGCCCAACAAGTGGCTCGTGAGGTTCCCAGTTGTCAGATCATTCTATTTTCAGGTCACGTGGATACCGCTCCCTTGCTTTCAGAGGCGCGGCGGCAGGGCTTCAAAATTGAGTGTCTGGCAAAGCCTGTATTTCCCGAACTTCTGCTGTCAAAAATCCAGCTCGCCTCGCGAAATAGACCCCAAGCTGCGACCGCGTAAGATTACGTATGAGACACTCCTCTATCCCTCCACGAGCCACGCGAAAGCATCCGGCCAAGGCCGAACTGGGTGAGTTCACGGCACACGGCACTGGCGTTTGATTAGGCCGAAGTAACTAGCGCATTGCGAAGAGTCTCTTGTCCCACTGCAGATCTTGAGGTTGAGTGGCGATTATCTTTTGGAAATCGGGGTGTTCAGGATTAATAAGAACGTTGCGCTCGTGACCACTTGTGACTGCACTGGGAACGAGTAAAACGGCAGATCGCCTTTCCCAAATCCAGCGAAAGCTTTTAGACAGTGGCGAGCGCAGACAAGACGTAGGTTGGCGGTTGAGCATTCTTAATTTGAAAATCGTCCTCGTTCCTGTTGCACTGCAAAGGCAATCACATCTATGTCGCGTTTGTCCCAACCCTTGGTATGCTGCCGCGCTGACTCACTAAAGAGCACGGGATTTGATGGATCATCGGTGCACGAGCTTCCAAAATCGAGAAATGAATGTGATTTTGCCGCTTGGAGAAACGGATAGTCTGCCGCCATTTCGTTGAGAGTGCCCCGGTGGAGCAATGTCGTTTGCAGGTCTCCGCTGTCAGTGAGAGCAAAGCTCGCGGCGAAATTCTTGATTTCGCGAACGGTAGCAACTGTCTCTTGCTGTCCCATCTCTCTCAATATTTCTCTGGCTGACGGTTCATCCTGGGCGTAAATAATCACCGTACCGCCATCTTTCAGCCTGAACGAGAACAGCGACATGCTTTCAGCTCCTCATTTACGTTCCATCCCGATTGCGGGTTCTTTGCTAACCCTTCGTGTTCGATGCTTTGAGTCTGCGACGGTGGGCAGTCTTCTTTTTCTTCTTCATCTCGTGTCTTCTGCTTTCGTAAGCGTTGCTGCTTGGATGAGAGCTTTGAGACGTGGCTGGTTGGACAGGTTTGACACTCGTTGCATCCCCCGATGTCTGCGCTCCGCTCACCTTTGAGACAATCCCTCCAATTGCAGAACCTACCTTGCGAGCTACCGACTCCACAGTAGCTGCTTCGCCGGAGTGTTCCGAAGTGCTATTGGTTCGTTCAGTTTCCTTTGCTTCGACCATTGGTCTCCTGCTCAAGTGAATTAAAATGGTTGGTGCCAGGTTGTCCCCAGCCTGAGAAGCGAAGAATTTGCTACGAGATGGCCAATGTAGCAGGAATGGCTTAATCGGTCAGGCTGTGTCACAAGGGTGGATCAGTCCATTCGTACCCTGAAATGCTGCTGGGAGAAAGTGCAACGGGTTCGATTTGTTCACCTGCTGAAAATCACCAATCCGTCGAATTGATGCCCTTCATCCACTCGCTTAAAGGAACCGGATTCTTGCTGAAAACGATTTCTCCCGTCGCTGTATCCCCAGTGAGGAGTCGCTTGCTCTTAACGTTCACGCTTCCGTCCGATTTTGCGGCGCTTACTCGACAATTGGTTCGCCGCACTCGAGTATGAGGCTTCCCCTTCTTAGGTAGTTTGGCTTTCTACTCATACAAAGTCTGGCTGGTACTCTGTCACATCGATATCGGAGTTCGCGGGAACGTGATCTCGGTCTGCTTCCACTGTACCAGTGATCCCGTGGCCACACGCGAGGGGGAGCAACGCACCTGTCCGATGTGCTCGGAAAAAGGCTGATGTGGCAGGTTGGCTACGAATTGCACACGGAAACCGAGGCATACCCGCGTTGCCACCACCCCATCCAGATATCATCAGCGTTATAAACTTTGCGGAGGAACAATGGCCGAAACGCGTGTAAAACCCCGTCTCTTGACCGGAGTTGCTGGACTGGATGAGATTTTGCACGGCGGATTGCCCACTGGTCATGTCTATCTGATCGAGGGCGACCCCGGCTCCGGCAAGACCACACTGGGAATTCAGTTTTTGCTGGCGGGGCTCGTGAATGAGGAGCCTGCCTTGTATGTAACCCTTGCCGAATCGCGCGAGGAGTTGCAGGCTGTCGCGGATTCGCACGCCTTTGACATCTCCAAGATTGAAATCTTCGAGGTACAGCCTCCTGAGTTGGATCAAAAGGGATCGGATCAGTACACCGTGTTTCATCCCTCAGAAGTCGAGCTGGTGGACGTAATGCAGTCCATCCTCAGCAAACTCGAGAAGACGAAAGCAGTTCGGATCGTTTTCGACTCTATGTCTGAGATCCGCATGCTGGCACGCGACCCTCTGCGCTATCGCCGGCAAATTCTTTCGTTGAAGCAATTCTTTGTGGGTCGTGCTTGTACCGTTCTGCTGCTCGACGACCGCACTGGTGACCGTTCCGACACACAACTGCAGAGCATCTGCCATGGGGCAATTCGCATGGAGGCACTGCCGCGCGAGTTTGGGCCGCAGCGTCGCCAGATTCAGGTACTCAAGTTGCGCGCTTCACAGTTTCGCGGAGGAGCCCACGACTATGAAATTGAGCACGGGGGATTGCAGATGTTCCCCCGTCTCATTTCCGCCGAGCACCGGCCAGAGAACATCGATCGTTCTGAGCTCCCAAGCGGCCTTGCTGAACTGGACATGCTCTTCGGCGGCGGCATTTCTCGAGGGTCTACATCTTTATTCATGGGGCCGGCGGGTTGCGGCAAGTCGACGATTGCGACCAAGTTCCTGCAATCGGCAGCAGACCGCGGCGAACGCGGCATTTTGTTCGCTTGCGACGAGACGGCAGAGTCTGTGCTGACGCGTTCTCGCGGTCTCGGCATTCCGCTAGAAAAGCACTGCAATAAGAAGACGGTGCAGATCCAGGAGCTCCATCCCGCCGATCTTTCCCCCGGCGAATTTATCGCTCAAGTCCGTTCCGATGTGGAGAAGAAAGGCTGTCGTGTGCTGATTATTGACAGCTTGAATGGACTGCTGAACGCCATGCAGGGCGAGCACGCCATGATGGTGCAACTACACGAACTGCTCTCTTATCTTAGTCATATGGGGGTAACTACGTTCATGGTTATGGCGCAAATCGGGATCCTTGGCACCCAGATGGGATCGCCTATCGACGTCTCCTATCTCGCTGATAACGTCTTGCTGTTTCGCTACTTCGAAGCGCAGGGCGGAGTGAGGCAGGCAATCTCAGTGTTGAAAAGGCGCAGTGGGCCGCACGAACGAAGCATCCGCGAACTGCGTCTATCGCCTCAAAAAATTGAGATAGGCGAACCACTGCGCCAGTTCGAAGGAATTCTGACTGGGGTACCCAAGTTCGTGGGCGATTGCAAACCGTTGCTGTGATCCCCGCAACGCTACCGATTTGGAAGAAGCTCATAACTATGCTCTGCAGGCGGAAGATGAGCTGCGCCGCGTTTCCGAGATCGCGAACCACAACTTGCGTTTTCACCGGTCTTCCAAGGGGCCTGAGAAGGTCGACGTGGCTGAATTGCTAGACTCTGCCCTCGTTCTGTTTCGTGCGAAGCTGAAGAATCAAAACATCAAGGTGCGAGTGGAGTGCAATGAGGGTTGCCAAGTCGCTTGTTCACTTGGAGAGGTTCGTCAAGTTGTCGTGAATTTGATCTCCAACGCCATTGATGCAATGCGCAGGGGAGGAGACTTGCTAGTGCGCGCTGCTGCCGCGCCACATCCTTCTAAGTCTGTCCCTGGTGTCAGGATTTCGGTAGCGGACCATGGGGAGGGTATTTCCCCGCGCGTCTACTCAAAGCTATTCGAGCCCTTCTTCACAACCAAGGGCGACATCGGCACCGGATTGGGACTTTGGCTGACCAAGGACATCATTGAGCAGCACCAGGGCTTTATACGCGCTCGCAATCATCACAGCCCGCACGGGGCGGTATTTTCTTTTTGGATTCCAGAAAAGCCCTCGATGCGAGAAGATACTGGCGATATTGCCGCAGCTTGAACCTAACCACGGATCGCACGGCTCCAAACAGCATCCTCAGGAAGGTAGCGCTCAACACGAGCGACTCTTAGATTACCGAGTTAACAAATGAATACTGCTGTGCAACGGCTGAACGCTGAACAATAAGATTGAGGCTGCTGATGCGCCTTTGCAGCTGAAGGATGTTCTTGACGCTTTTCAGTTCTCTGCTCCACGCAGAATTCGGAAATTAGGCCGCATTCCCCTAACAATACCCCCGCGCCCCCACAAGCATCCTACCAATCGGAAGCTCACGGCACTTGTTGTGCGTCCGGCGGTGAAGCGAATGAAACATCACGTCCTGTTTGTGGATGACGAAGAAAATATTCGACTCATGATGCCAATGGTTTTACGCAAGGAAGGTTTTGATGTCACCGTGGCGGCAACGGTGTCCGAGGCGCTGCAGCTAATCACTCGCCAAAAGTTCGACATTCTGCTTGCAGACCTCAACATCGGAGAGCCGGGAGACGGATTTACTGTGGTGAGCGCCATGCGCCGGACACAGCCGAACGCCTCAACTTTTATCTTGACGGGATACCCGGACTTTCAAACGGCGTTGGAAGCCATTCGGCAGCAGGTCGATGATTACCTAACGAAACCCGCCGACATCCGGAAATTGGTTGAGACACTGAAGAGCAAAATAGAGCATCCGAGGCGAATACGAAAGCACCCAGCGAAGCGAATTGCGACTGTAATCACAGACAACGTTGATCGAATCCTAGAATACTGGCTGGCAGAGATTAAAAAAGATCACAAAATGGAATCAGTCCGCCTAAGCGATAAAGAGCGCATCGACCATTTGCCATTGGTGCTCGAAAGTCTTGCACTCACGCTGGAAAGTGACGAGAGAGAATTCGCAGCCGATGCCTTGCAAGCAGCACGCAAGCATGGCATCGAGCGTGCGAAAGACGGATACAACATTCCAATGCTCGTTCTGGAAGTGGGAACTTTGCATCGAGCTTTGTCCAAAATCGTGCAGGACAGCTTGCTGGAGATCGACGTGAGCACTGTGATTGACGATTCCATGAAAATTGGCGAGAACTTAAATGCTCTGCTTGAACAATCGATTCGTGGATTCGAGGAGAAACAAACTAGGCATGTTGCGTGACCTTACGCTTTTGTGCTCGTTTGACGCATCATTGAACCAGATCCACTTGGGATTTATTCCGTTTTTCGCCGAGACGTTTTATCGTGAGGTCCAATGCCTTTTCGTATTCGTTAATTTTCAAAGGGTTCTTCTCGTCTCGAATCATCCACTAGACACTTGAGTCTGTTCTCAACTATTTCGGTCCAAATGGGGATGCAGTAACGACCGGCAAAATTAGCAAACCGCGCGGCCTTCAGGCCACGCGACCATCCCTACCGGAAGGCATGAAGAGAACGTCTCGGTCTTCGCGGTTAAGACGCGGCGATGGTGCAGCGTCGGTTTTGGCTTGCGTGCTGTCTGCGGGCTGTTAACGCGATTAAGAGTGCCTTCTGGGCATCGCGACCTCCTCTGACGAAGAAAACTTCTATGTCTGGAAAGCCTGAGATTTGGCGTAGCAGTGAAACGAGGCTGTCCGAATCATTGGACCTAGTTCCTAACGTTGCTGAACCAACCCGCTTACGTTAAGCTTCGTGTCGCTACTTTCAAAAACTAAATTCTTCGAACACACGTTCCTGATTTTCCGGGGCAATCCCGATTCCGGTATCGGCAACTGAAAACACAATCGTCTCCGGATCGTCCATCCTGGCTGCGACCCGAACTTCTCCGCGCTCGGTAAACTTCAGCGCATCGGAGATGAAGTTGCGCAGGATCTGGGAAATCTTGCCCTCGTCCGTAAACATGGTGGGTAATTCGGGAAGTTCTTCGAACATCAAGTTCACGGTAGTGGTCTGCAGAATTGGCTTCAGCATGAAGCGCACCGAAGAGGTCTTCGATTTCAAACTCGCGTGCCTTCACTTCGATCTTGCCCGCCTCAACTTTCGCAATGTCGAGCAGATCATTCACCATTTCCTGCAGGCCTTGAGCGGCCGCGCGAACAAAGAAGACTTGTTTTTCCTGTTCCGAGGTCAGATCGCCGTCCAATCGCTGAAGCAACATTTACGAGAGCGATAGGATCAAGTTCGCGGGGTGCGGAACTCATGCGACATGTTGGATAGAAACGAAGCCTTCGCGTCTGACATGCGGCGCAACGCATCAGCACGATCCTCAAGTTCGGCGTACAGTGCGACCACGCCGCGATTGGTGTCTTGCTTTCGGCGGGTTTCCCGTTCTGTCTGTCGACTTTGACAATTGTCTTACCGGTCTTTTGCAAGGCCACGGCTAAAGCATCTGCAAGTGACGCCTTTGTGATCACCTCATTCAGATTTATGCCGAGATGAACGATGGTTTGAGCGATTTGTGGGCGGATGCCGCTCAGGATAAACTCCGCGCCCATAAGCTTGGCGGCGGTAATCGTCTTTAGAAGATGCTGCGCGACCAGAGTGTCAACCGCGGGAACGCCAGTGATGTCGATAATCGCGACCTTCGAGTTGGTAGCGACAATCGTGTTCAGCAGCGATCCATCACTACCTGCGTGCGGTTGCTATCAAGCGTGCCAATGAGCGGGATGGCAACAATCCCTTGCCACAGCTTCACCACGGGCGTGGAAAGCTCGAGCATCTCTTCGGCCTGCTGGGCGATCAGTTGCTCTTTGGCTTTCAAATAACCGGCAAAGGTCATTAAGCCGAGCTTGTCCACCATGACGGTTGCGTTCCACAACTCCGTGAACATGGCACTGGGGTCTTTGGAAAGATCAGCCTTTAATCTTGTAAAAAGAGGCTGCTTCAACGAGAAGACAAAGGCGGCGGTCTCTTCGGGGCTGAATCCCTGCTTGGCGCGAGACGTAGAGATATCGGTAAGGCGCTCGCGTACGTCGGCCCAGTCTCCCCCGCTAAGGTCGGTGACGTTGCCATTGCGCGCAGCTGTGGCAATCGACCTCAAAAGGTCGGTTGACTGCGCTTGCAGATCAGCATCGCTCATCAGGTCGCGGCGGCGAACGGCGGCAAGCTGCTCCTTCATCCAATCGCGAGTAATTCAGATTGATTCTTTTGCAGAATATCCGCGATTTTGTTCATTCAACGCTCCGGCAGTGGTGGGAATTAGGGATGGTGAGAGACGCTCAGGTAGGATGCTGGACCCCCGGCACAAAGGCTCTATGATAGCGTAGCGTTACGCGCGCTTAGGCGGCCGTGGGGCCGCTTCCGGCTCAGACTTGGACTTTGCAGCGGGCTTTTCTGAATCTGAAGATGTCGCGTTTTCTTTCAGGAGGGAAGCCAGTGACTTGCGCAACGTGGCCGGCCCGCTGTTCTTGGAAATCAGCTTTCTGGATCCCAGCCAGGTCGTAAGCTTCTTGTCGAGTTCCTGGTCCATCACACTCCATACAGCGCAGGGCACTGAGTGAATCTGCGGCGTGGCGTGATAGAAGCGCAGCAACTCGTAACCGCTGGATTGTGGCAAGTTCAAATCGACAACCATCAGCGTCGGCAACTCCGAATTTGCGGTCAACTTGTCCGAAAGAAATTCGATCGCAAGAGAAGCGGCCTTAAACCGCTCCAGCTCGTAGCTGCCGATCTGATTCAGCGCTGACGCAACTTCGTGCGCGTCGCTGTCCATATCTTCGAGAATGAGGACATAAGCCATGAGAAGCTTACGAATATTGTTTACCAAAAGCGGAGTGAGTTACAACCCCCGCTGCGATCTAATCATTTCGCCAAGTGAGTCGAAAAGTGCAAGTTGACGTTACGAGCGCATTTCTGTGGAACCGTTCCGTGAACCACCTGGATCCGAGGCCCGGGTTGTGGAGAGTCAACGCGAATCAGCAAAGTGGTTCTGTGGGTCTCGGCGGTGATTTATGTCATCGGAGTCTCAGCTCTTGACTTTGCTCAGCCGTAGCCATATGCTACCGCCTATAATTCACAAACGTAAACGAACCGTATTACAAACGTTAACGCGATTGCAATTTCGGTCGAGACGCAATGATGGCTGCGACTAGTAAAAACGGCGCTCAAGCTCTTCCGGTGAACTTCGCCACCGTGTCCCTTGACACTCTGGCCACAGGGCGCAAAGGGAAACACCACATCATCATTGCCAAAATCTTGAACGATCTCGAAGTGCTGCCGCCTGGCTCGGCGCTAAAGATTCCCCGTACTGTCCTGAACGGCACAAAGCTTGTGAATATTCGCTCTGCCCTGAACCGGGCGACGCGCGGTCATGAACTGCACGTCAGCACATCCACCGACGACGAAAATTTCTACGTCTGGAAAACGCGGTAGATTTTTTCTCTGATTTGTCTGCTGGTCCAGAGAAGTTGCCGCATCCAACGGACAATGACGCAGACAACAGACTCTCTCCCGCCTCCTGCCGGAAACAAAGTTTTATTCGTTGACGACGAAGAAGGAATCCGGCTAACACTTCCGGCGATTTTGCAAAACGCAGGCTTCGATGTATCAGTCGCGGCCTCAGTTCCCGAAGCACTTCAGATCATCAATCACCGCACATTCGACGTGCTTTTGACAGACCTGAACATCGGCAGTCCCGCTGACGGTTTCATTTTGGTAAGCGCCATGCGCCGCGTGCAACCCAAAGCGGCAACGTTTATCCTCACCGGCTATCCCGATTTCCAGTCAGCATTGGAAGCTATTCGCAAGCAGGTTGACGATTACTTCACCAAGCCCGCTGACATTCCCACTCTCATCTCCACCCTTCGGGAAAGGGCACGTAATCCGCGTGTCTGCAGTGAGGCGCCTTGTAAGCGGGTCTCGGAAGTCGTGCTGGAAAACTCAGACGAAATTGTTCGCCGCTGGCTCAACGAGGTGAGGACGGAAAAACAATTGGTCGCGATCCGCGTCACCGATGATGAGCGAATCGACCGTCTACCACTTCTCTTGAACGACTTGGCGAATGCGCTGGAATCGAATGTGGTTGAAGCAACTCCTGAATCATTGACCTCAGCCGCAGTTCACGGCACAGATCGCGCGGCTCAGGGTTACACGATCCCGCTGCTCGTTTGCGAGACACGGATTCTCAATCGCGTCATTGCAGCAGTGCTCCAGGAGAATTTGCTGAGCATCAATCTAAGCTCGCTTTTTCCTGAAGCTCTAAAAGTCGGGGAATACCTGCAAGCGTTATTGGAGGAATCGATCAGAGCATTCCAGGCTGCGGAGCCTAGGCCGGTGCGAAAGGCGAAAGTCAGAGTGGCTTAAAAGCTCTAAAAAGCAGATGCCGGCGCATGAACCCATGACTGATATCTCTCGAATTCTAGCCTTTTGTATGCGAACTCTTCAGTTTTCGCCGATGGGCTGACCGTTTGCGCTTCTTCGCCTCTCGTCTTCTGGACTCGTAGGCGTTTGCGTTTTGTCCTGCCGAAGCCCCACTCATTTTCGCGGCAATCCCTCCAATTGTTGAGCCCACCTTGCGGGCCGCGGACTCGACAATGCTCTCTTCTGAAGAGCCAAGCTGTCGGTCAGCGGATTGTGATTCAGTGCTCTTTCCTGCCTCTTTCTGCACAAAAACTTCAAAGGTTTCTGGCGGCGGCTCGTCCCGAAGTTATCAATGCCTGCCAGGCGCGAGATTTCAATTTGAAAATCGTTCGCGCTCTTGCTGCACGGCGTAGCTGATCACCTCTTTGTCACGCTGGTTCCAACCTTTCTTGTGCTCTCGGGCGGACTGATTGAATAGCACGGGTTTCGACGGATCGTCAGTTCGCGAGCTTCCGAAATCGGCGTAAGAATGCGCTTTAGCGGCCTGCAGGAAAGGATATTGGGGCGCCAGTTCCTTCAGAGTGCCCGGATGGAGCAACGTGGTCTGCAGGTCACCGCTGTCGGTAAGGGAAAAGGTGGCAGCAAACGTAGCTATTTGTCGCACATTCGCGACTGCGCTTTGCGGTCCCATCTCTCGCAATAGCTCGTCCGCTGATCGTTCATCCTGCGCGTAAATAATGACGGTGTTGCCATCTTTCATCCTGAACGAAAATAGTGCCATGCTTCAGCTCCCAACTGAAATGCTGCTTGCGACCTCGAAGTTCTGGGTCGACATGCTTCAGAAACCCGCGACGTGATGCACGGCTTCTGAGAACAGTTTACAGAGCGTTACTGAGCAGCCGAGTTTCCCCATCTTGTTTTTTCAGAAAGAATACCAACCGTGAAATGCGGCCAGCCCCCTGTTCCGACGGACCACCGTCGCTGACCAGGACGAGCGCTCGGAACGGGCTTTCAATTGCCAACGACGATTCGCCTACTTCGTTCAATCAAGAATAGTCTGCATTGACCAAAGCGATGATGTGCTGCATTCAAGTGAGCTGCGAACAAGCAGTTTTGATGCACAGATCATCGGTAAGCTCCATCGCCTAAACCGGGACTGCGCCTTAAAGACACTCTGCACCAGGCAGGCGGCGTCGCCCGTTACTTGTTTGGCCGAGCGGGACGGGGATTCGGGGAGTTCTTGCCGGATCTCCAAGCGTCAAGGCCGACTGGATTGTCGCTGATGTAGATCGCCGGGATAGTCTCGGGCATTTTTTTCTCGGCTTGAGTGATGCTGGGCCTTGAATTCGCCGGGGGCCTCTTATGTCGGCCCTTGGCTGAGCCGATGATGTTCCGTCTTGTTCCAAGTTCATTGGGCATTGCAAGCATCTTGCCACATCAGGGTCTGAGCTGCACGTTAAAATAGCGCCTGTTCCTCCCGCGAAGGAATCTTGAGCGAGGCGGCAGTCAAGTTTGATTGCAATTACTTGCGGGATACTATTGCTCGTGAGGTAGCAAGATGGAGAAATTCGATCGCTACGACGAGATAGACTACACCGGCAAATCGAATCCGAATATTTGGGAAGTTCATTTGGAGTTTTTCTTCTCCAAGACCGCTGCGCTGAAGCGCTATGCCACGATTAAGCGCCTGCATCCAGAGGCTGCCAAGAAGACCGCGGTACGGCCATTCTTTCGATCCAAAACTGAAATCGAAATTCATCAGGATATGATCAAGGATTTCACGCCTGAGGCGGCGAATAAAGCCGCCGGTGTTTGGCAGCTCGAATTTTGGCTACCCTCAACGGAACAGAAGGCCGCTGAATTTGAGACCAAAATGTCAAAAGAGGATCCGAAAGGATGGGGTGAACACCGTCAGCGAGAGAAGAGAAGTATCAGAACCATCCTGTAGTTGACTTCGGTTGGCAGAATCTAGAGGCTCGCTCTTCTGAAGAAAACAAGCGCTTGAGCGAGCGCGCTTTGAGGTCGAGCTTTCCGCGAACCAAGCACAAGTATTGCAAGGCACCGAGCATGTCCAAGGAATACGACGTTCTTAAGAAGGAATTATTCGAGCTAGCTTTCCGTGAATTCGCGCATCACCCTGAATGCAGCTTGATTCACATCTTCGGCTTGATGCTTACTTCTGACGTGGGCCGCGAATGCGCGCGACGCTGATGCTTCCGGCTTACGCTCAAATCGCTCTCCGCAAACAGAGCACTGGAATGTGTCCTTTTCCCGGACACGCGGCGCAGTGACGGGATTTTCGTTCGCATATCAAAATGATTTCACAATCGAGTTTTCAACGCGAGTCTCGGCGGATTCAAACGGTAGTGCTGCTCAGATAGTCCACGTCTTTGGATAATCGGTAGTGTAATAGTTTGACATTCTGCAGTCGGCTTTGGCATTCCGATTGTGCCGTCATTCCGGCATGACAGACGACAAGAAACTCACTCCAGAAAAAGCGAAAGATACGATCAGGCGAGCACGTGAGCTGTGCGCCAAAGCCAAACATTTACGTGAAAAGTCGGTACGTGCTCGCAACCGTCCTTCAGGAGAGTTTGAAGACACAACGGCAAATCCGTCCAGCGGATTGAAGCACCACTCATAACAAAAGAAGACGAATAGTGCACAATCGAATGCGCTAGAATTTGCTCAATCGCCGGCAAATCACCGCTGCACGCAGGTTCACTCACCGCACTAGTCGGATTGGCTTTTTCGCTTTAAGGTCTGCGAGGTAGCAGATTGTTGTGTCGCAGAAAAGGCACTTTGTTTCCCGCAGTTCACTTCCAGAGTGCTCATCAGGAACTGAAAAGGAACGCAGACAGCCTGTGCATGTCACGACAAAATAGTTAGCTTCATTTCGTGGAATCCAAACAGGAGCTTTGTCTGGTCTGGCAATGTGCGGACGAAGAGAAGTTTCCAGCAACTCAGCAATCTTGCGGAAAAGCTCTTCCGGTGTGTAATCGCCCTTTCTGAAAAAAGCATCCGCGATGAGCCCGGTGGGAGCATGAGAGTTGAACTCACCGCTAATCGCTATAACGGGAATCTGCGGAAAGCGCCGTCGCACGACCGAGAGCAACTCGAAGCCGCTCATGTTCGGCATGCGCAAATCGGAGATAATCACTTCCGGTAATGCCCGGCGAAGTTCTGCCAGAGCGGCGAAACCGTCGCACGCCGTTCGCACCTCATAACCCTTCGTTTCAAGAATCGCAGCACTCGTTTTCAGAATCGCTGGTTCGTCATCGACTACGAGAATGCGGTAATTGAACCCGTTCGGCATGCCTTCGCTGCTCCAGTAGCGAAGATTCTACATTACGCTTTGGATCACTTTGAGAGGCCGAATCGACGGTCGATGGCCTATACCCGAACAATTAGGGTACGCTCTTCACCCGCGAGCCCCTTGAGAGGAAAATTCGACCAGCAGAGAGCGGCGGGAATGCGTGCTCGAAATGCGCACGAATCGACCATCGTGATGTCGCCTTCATCAAGATCAAACGAGCCGAACTGCTCAAGAACCAGCCGTGAACTGGTCGTCAAATTCTTTTCAATGACCCGGGCCCGGC
>DATEMI010000372.1:0-6010 GCA_035275665.1 Terriglobales bacterium
ATTCGAAACCCGAGGACTCAGCCTTGATGACGTAGGTCCCGATCGGGACTCGCTGAATGTTGTAGATACCGCTCTCGTTTGTCTTAGCTGTGTACACCGTCCCACGGTTTGTGTCTGACGCGGTGACGGTTGCACCGATGATCGGAGCCCCAGTTGGATCCAGCACAGTCCCGGTAATGTTCGCCGTTACCTGCTGCGCCAATGTTGCCTGTGAGATGACCAGAGTGAAGACAGCCAAAAGGGAGAGCCCTCGCAGGGATTGCAGTCTGCGTTTCACAAAGCCTCCTGATGCGCGTGAAATTTCTTGATTTCCCGCTATGAGTCCAGTAAGCTATATAGCACTCGCAATCATTGTCAAGAAAAAAGTGAAGAATTTGGAAGAATAGTTGAAGTTGTCCTATAGCAGCTATTCCATTTCTCTATAGCGGTTAGATCGAGGCTTCGGCGCACCCGACACATGGGACAATACACGATCAGCAGAGTTTCAAAGATTGAAAGTTCGATGCCGGCGTATCGGCGCATTCACCGAATCATCCGCCAGCGAATCGAGACTGGACACCTTCGTCCCGGAGACATCGTTGATTCCGAACGGGAACTGGCGCGCGCGCATCAGGTGAGCCTGATGACTGCGCGCCACGCGTTGGCCGAGCTGGAGCGCGATGGATTGGTAGAGCGACGCCGCGGCTCGGGAACCTTCGTAGCGCCGCCAAAGATCCAGTTCAATCGTCTGACCAGCTTCACGGAGCAGATGGCGACGCGGAGTCTGGCGCCGCAGTCCAAAGTGCTGTCTTCGCGAATCATTCAGAGCGAGCCGGACATCGCGGCGCGGCTGGGACTGTCGCCGATGACTCCCTTACTCGTGATCGAGCGCCTGCGCCAGGCGGCAGGCGAGCCGTTCGCTTTGGAGTTGTGTTATTTCTCCGCCGAGCAATACGGGCCTTTGGCGCGCGCTCCGCTGGAGCGGCAGTCGTTGTTCCTGCTTCTGCAGAAGGATTTTGGGGCAAAGCTGGCTTACTCGGATGAAAACATCGATGCCACTGTCGCTGATCCACAATTGGCAAGGCTTCTGAGCGTCCCGCGCGGAGCGCCGCTGCTCAGAATCCGGCAGGTAATCTTTTCCGATACGGGAAATGCGATCACATACGTTCTGGGCCTGTACCGCTCCGATCGTCATACTTTTACGATTCGTCGGACGCGGTAAACGCGCGGCTAACGGTGTATTTTCGGGTGCGCAAGAAAACTAAAACGAATCAGAGCGATGTATGCTGAAGGCGATGCGGAGCTCTGACGTTAATGGAAACGCCCTTCCCGCGTATCGGCGGATCCAAAACGCCATTCGAAAGAAAATCGAGGACGGCAAGCTGAAACCTGGCGAGCTGGTCGATTCCGAACGCGAACTGGCTCGGGTCCACGGCGTCAGCCTCATGACTGCTCGTCACGCTCTCGCCGAACTGCAGCGCGAAGGGTTGGTCGAACGCCATCGTGGATCGGGAACCTACGTTGCTCCTCCCAAAATCGAATTCAACAAGCTGACCAGCTTCACCGAGCAGATGGCCGGACGCAGTATGGCGGCGCAATCGCGCGTGCTGCACCTGAGCACCATCCATGGTGAGCAGGACATCTCCGCGCGCCTCGCCCTTCCTGCGACAACGCGGCTTTTGTACATCGAACGTTTGCGTGAAGCCGCAGGAGAGCCGTTCGCGCTCGAAATGTCTTATCTTTCCGCCGAAACCTATGGACGCATCACACGCACGCAACTTGAACGCGGCTCCCTCTTTATTCTTCTCGAGAAGGATTATCAAACCAGAATCGCCTACGCCGACGAGGACGTAGATGCCACAATCGCCGATCCTAAAACAGCAGCGTTGCTGCGCGTGCCCCAGGGCGCTCCGCTCTTGAGAATCCGCCAAACCATCTTTTCTACTGATGGAAAAGCAATGCTGTACGTTCTTGGCCTTTATCGTTCCGATCGGCACGTGCTGCATATCCGGCGATTCCGCTAATACTCTTCCCATATCAGCTCCGCTAGTATCCGTACGCCTCGGCTCTTAGGACGAGTGGCGCCAATGCTATGCTGACGGTTCATGGAGCCCGCAAATTCACACAACTGAGTCCGCGACAGACGCCAACCTTGTCGGCCCTGAACGTCGAATAACACGCTGGTCTCATCCGCCAGCGCCTATGTTCTGGGTGGGACTCGTTGCGCGTGAAGCAGCCATCTTCATCGGCCACACGTATCGAATCTCAAAACTTCAAGGAAGCTTTGGGTTCGGTTGGGAGACAGGACGAATCGCGGACTCGATAGCGACTGGTCACGGATTCAGTTCGCCTTTTGTCGCCGGTACGGGACCCACTGCATGGCTCGCGCCTGTTTATCCTTATCTTCTTGCGGGTGTCTTCAAAGTATTTGGCGTGTACAGCACGTCATCCTCAATCGCGATTCTTTCCATAAATTCCGTTTTGTCATCCTTGACTATCTTTCCAGTTTTCTACACTGCCAGGCGCGCTTTTGGACCTCGCGCGGCCTGGTGGGCAGGATGGCTGGCAGCGCTCTTCCCCTATGCCTGGTATTGGGCGATCAAGTGGGCATGGGAGACCAGCCTCGCCACTCTCCTGCTCGCCTGTGTGTTCCTGCTTAGCATGAAAATGACAGGAATTCGGTGGACGGCAGTTCGGAAATGGGAATTCGTTCCGGCTGCGCGCTGGAGCGAGTGGCTGCTGTTTGGAGTGCTTTGGGGACTGATCGCTCTGGTGAATCCTTCTCTCCTCCTCTGGCTGCCCTTTGCCGGAGTTTGGCTCCTGGTTCGTCAGATAGCGGCTGAACATCGAGTTCAGCCGTTGCTGCAGGCTGTTGGTGCGGGGGTGATCTTCGTTGCCATGCTCAGTCCGTGGACCATACGCAATTACGACGTCTTCCACCGTTTCATTCCAGTACGCGGCAACTTCTGGGCGGAGTTTCGGATGGGCAATGCCGAGGACGCCGTCGGCTTGTGGCGTTCCTGGATGCACCCGAGCAGTAACGTTTTGGAGTTGCAAAAGTACGAGCAGATGGGCGAAGTTGCTTATGTCCAGATGAAGAAAGCACAAGCGCTGAATTTTGTCCGCATGCATCCGGGAAAGTTTTTGACGCTCTGCATTCGCCGCGCGGTTTTCTACTGGTACGGCACGCCGCGAGATACCGGCGTGGCGGCGCTGTCTGAGAGTCGCAACCTCGGATTTCTGCTCTCTTCGATTCTCGCGTTCGCAGGACTGTGGGTAATGTGGCGGCGTCGCAATCCGGCCACGTTTCTCTTCGCCTCTCTGTTGTTTGCTGTTCCTTTTGTTTATTACCTGACGTTCCCTCATCCTCGATATCGCGCGCCCATCGAGCCGCAGATGCTCGTTTTGGCCATTGGGCTATTCCTTGCGGCTGAACCTCGGAAGCGTAGAGCCATGCCGCATTCACGTGTCGCATAGGAGAGCTGCGAGTGGAGATCGTGCCGTCACGCAAATTCGTCAGCGACCCGGAAAAGCCGCTGCGCCGGCTGTCGATCGTGCTTCCGGTATTCAATGAAAAGGACACGATCACTGCAACGCTGGAACGCGTTCTGACGGCATCGACTCCGCTTGAGCACGAGCTTGTGATCGTTGATGATTGTTCCCACGATGGGACTCGAGAACTTCTGCCCGAGTTAACTCGGCGAATGCAATCGACCTTTGGCATACCGATCCAACTCGTGCTTCACGAAAAGAATCAAGGCAAGGGAGCGGCGCTACGCACCGGATTCAAGCATGCGGCCGGCGATGTAATTCTGATTCAGGATGCTGACCTTGAATACGATCCGCGCGACTATCCTCAGTTGCTCGAACCCATCCTCGAAGGTTTTGCCGACGTGGTATTCGGGAATCGATTTCATGGCGGCTCTCATCGCGTGCTCTACTTCTGGCACTACTTGAGCAACCAGGCGCTGACTTTCTTTTGCAACATGCTCTGCAACTTGAACCTCACAGATATGGAGGTTGGATACAAAGTATTTCGGCGCGAGGTCCTGGATGCGCTGCGGTTTCGCAGCGATCGTTTCGGATTCGAGCCGGAATTCACGATCAAAGTAGCGCGTCTGGGCTGCCGAATTTACGAAGTCCCAATTCGGTACCATGGGCGTACCTACGAAGAAGGTAAGAAGATTACCTGGCGCGATGGCCTCGCAGCTATCTGGCACATCCTGCGGTTCCGGTTCTTCGAATGACCTCTGCCGACAAGAAGCTTCGCGTCGCCGTGATTGGCTGTGGCGTGTTTGGACGTAACCACGCTCGAGTGTATCGACAGCTTCAATCCAGTAATGGAAATGTCGAGTTGGCTGGAGTTGTCGATAACAATCAAACCGCGGCGCGAACGGTAGCGACAGAATTTCAGACCCAGGCATTTCTCTCGCTCGCCGATCTAAAAGGCAAAATTGATGCCGCCTCAGTGGCAGTTCCCACTGTGCATCATCTGACGGTTGCAAGCGAGCTACTGCGCAATGGCATCGACGTCCTAATCGAAAAGCCGCTCGCCGCGAGTTTGGCGGAAGCTGACGAGCTCGTCGCGGTGGCTCGGGAACATAACCGAATCGCCCAAGTCGGCCACCTCGAGCGATTCAATCCTGCGGTGCTTTCCGCGATTCCCATTGTGAATCATCCCATGTTTTTCGAGGTTCACCGGTTGAGCGTCTTTACTCCGCGCTCGCTCGATGTTGATGTCGTGATGGACCTGATGATTCATGACTTGGATATCGTCCTCTCATTTGTGAATTCGCCAGTCCGCGAAATCCGCGCAGTGGGGCTGGCTGTAATCAGCAATAAGGTCGATATTGCAAACGTTCGTATCGAATTTGAAAACGGCTGCGTTGCGAACTTCACAGCTAGCCGCGTCAGCACTGAGAAGGTTCGCAAGCTGCGCTTCTTCCAGCCGCATCAGTACATCTCGATCGATTATGGACGACAGGACGTCATCAGCATTCGCGTCGACGAGCGTGCCGCGGCGGAGCTGATGAGTGGAAGGATTCCAGCAGCAACGGCGGGGCCGGCGCCCGGCATTGCCTTGGAAAAACCGAAAGTGGAAGCGCGCGAACCACTGCGGGCGGAAATCGAATCTTTCCTCGATGCGGCACGCAAGAGGAGCAAGCCTGTGGTTTCGCTGGAAGACGGCCGCCGCGCATTAGAAGTTGCGCTGCAAATCAATCATGCGATTGAAGCCCATCATCGCGCAGCAGGTTTGGGCTAGCAGGCACTCGTCACCGGCTTGGTTCCAAGAAAACGTAAAGGTCATCCGACCTCCACGGCATTGCTTTCAAAAGGAAATGGAATTAAAGAATTTGCGGATTACAAAGAGGAAGCGTGATCCCGAAGCAATTTGTTCCGTTTGAACTGGCCCGCAATTCGAGGTTACCGCCGAAGGCACGAATGATTCGTTGGCTCAATGCGAGATCGAGACTTCCAGATTCGCCAGGTCCGATTTGTACTCCGGGCGCGAAGGGCTCGAATACATTCTTGGCCGATTGAGCATCGTAGCGATTTTGATCAGAGAGTTCTACGTGAGCTGTGCTACTGCCGGCAAAGACTTCGAAGTTGATCGCGGAGCTCTGCGCATTGTTTCTGATACACCAGCTGAGGAGATTCTCTACGGCATCACGCAAATAAACAGGGTCAGCCAGCACTTGTGAATCCTGCTTCACAGAAATAGAGATTTTTACATCGTTCGCTTCCGCTAACGGTCTCGAGTCGCTCACCGCAGCGTCGATGCACTCACGAAGGGAAATACTACGCGCACGCGCGCAAAAGTCGGTTGCGAAGAACTGGCGAGCAATCTGGAAGAGCCACCGCAGCCGATGCAATTGCGTGAGACTGGCTTCAATCGCAGCTTTCAGTTGCGTGGCATCATCGCTCATCAGTCCTAATTCAAGCGACGCATACATTGCTCCGATTGGCTGGCTTAGCTTGTGGAAGCAGCTTTCGGCCAGGTTTTCCTGGGGCAACACGGGATTCTCAACCA
>DATEMI010000373.1:0-2201 GCA_035275665.1 Terriglobales bacterium
CGCTTAATCGCATTGACCCTTCAGGTAAGTTCGCGATGTATTCGGGGAGCGTCCCCCACACCGAATTGCCCGCTCGTTATGCCCAAGCCGATCTATGCCTCTTTGCGTCAAGCTGTGAAAACATGCCGAATATTCTCTTGGAGAGCATGGCATCGGGATTGCCGATTGCGTGCTCGAACCGTGGTCCAATGCCCGAAGTACTCGGAGCATCGGGAGTGTATTTTGATCCGGAGAGTTCCCACGACATCGCACACGCGCTTGAGAAGATGATTGAGTCGCCGGATATGCGAACGCGACTGGCTGAAGGGTCGTTTCAGCGGGCTCAAGCCTTTTCTTGGCTGCGGTGTGCGAATGAGACGTTTGGATTTTTAGCCAGGATTGCCACTAATCAAAGAGGTCAGGCCTAGCTATGTGTGGCATCGCTGGTTTCTCAGGGAATCTGGACATTCAGGTGCTTCGGACAATGTCGGACGCCATTCTGCATCGAGGGCCGGACGACGAAGGTGAATATTATGATGCGGCAAAAGGTGTTGGGCTGGCGCATCGACGTCTTTCTATTCTGGATTTATCCCCAACGGGACACCAGCCAATGATCAGCGAGGACGGCGCGGTGGTTCTCGTGTTCAATGGAGAGATCTACAACTTTCGCGAATTGCGAATGGAATTGGAAGCCAGAGGCCATCGCTTCCGTGGGCACTCGGATACAGAAGTGTTGCTTGCCCTCTACATGGCGAAGGGAGAAGACCTGCTCCCTCACTTAGATGGAATCTTCGCCTTCGCATTGTGGGATGCGCGGCAACGCACGCTGCTTCTTGCAAGAGACGGTCTTGGAGTCAAACCGCTCTATTATGCGGAGGGCAAATCGGGTTTGGTCTTTGCCAGCGAATTGAAAGCTCTCCTCAGGGTGTCCGAGGTCGGTCGCGATGTTGATCCCTTTGCACTGCAGCACTACCTCACCTATCTCTGGTGCCCGGCGCCCTCGACGTTGTTGCATTCCGTGAAAAAACTCGAGCCTGGCTGTGCGCTCGTCGTCAAGAATGGGCGTATTGATCGGCGGTGGAGATTTTATCAACTTCCCTTCCATGAGCTGCCAGAAAGCATGCCGGAAAGCGAAGCCATCCACCAAACTCGTGACGCCCTCCGCACGGCCGTCCAGCGGCAGATGGTGGCGGACGTACCGGTTGGCGCCTTCCTATCGGGAGGATTAGATTCAAGCGCCGTTGTTGCTTTTGCGCGTGAGTTGTCACCCGGAAGACGGCTCAAGTGCTTCACTATGGAAATGAGCGCGCACGATGCCGCATGGGAAGGAATCGCGAACGATCTGCCGTATGCGGAATCTGCTGCACGCTATCTCGATGTGGATTTACACACCATCAAGATTGGCCCTGAAATTACTGATGACTTGTGGAAGATGATTTATCACCTGGACGAGCCGCAAGGGGATCCGGCGTCCCTCAACGTGCTGTCGATTTCACGATTGGCGCGTGACCATGGCGTAAAGGTGCTGCTCTCCGGTGCTGGCGGCGACGACATTTTTACCGGTTACCGACGACATCGGGCGGTGATGATTGAGCGCTATTGGTCATGGATGCCACGGGCAGTTCGAGCAGGAATGGCTGAACTCACCGCGAGGCTACCCACGTCTGCCCCCGCGCTCCGTCAGCTGCGGAAAGCGTTTCAGTATGCGTCCTACGAGGGGGATAGAAGGTTGGCTAGCTATTTTTACTGGCTCCAGCCTGAGCTAGCCAAGAAACTGCTCTCCCCAGAATTGTGTCCGCCAGGACGACACGAGGAACCGTTGCTGGCGAGTTTGGGTGAGCTTTCTGACGAGGTCCCAACTCTGAACCGTATGCTCTATCTCGAGTGCAAGCATTTTCTGGCTGATCACAATCTGAACTATACCGACAAACTGAGTATGGCCGCCGGAGTTGAAGTCCGGGTCCCCCTACTCGATCGAGAGTTGGTTGCTCTGGCCGCCAGATTACCCATCCAATATAAACAGAGAGGTGCTGAGGGAAAATGGATCTTTAAGAAGGCGATGGAAGGTCTTCTCCCTCGCGACATCATCTATCGCCCGAAAACCGGGTTTGGCGTACCCCTTCGAGCTTGGCTCCGCGGACCACTGCAGGAAGCGATCCGAGATATCCTATCGCCTGACTCCCTACGCCGGCGTGGCTGGTTTAATTCAGACTCTGTGGAGC
>DATEMI010000374.1:0-17676 GCA_035275665.1 Terriglobales bacterium
ACACCGCCGTTTCTTACGATCTGTACAAATCGAATCCGAAGACGACTGATCCGGACGCGGTTACGCAGCAGGCCGTCCGTCGCTACACGCTGCTGACGCAGACGCCGGGAACGCACATGTGGGCTTCCTTCACGCACCTCAGCGGATATTCCTCTGCGTACTACACCTATCTTTGGGACAAAGTTATCGCTGAAGACTTCTTCCGGCAGTTCGATCAGGACAACTTGCTCGCGGGCGACACTCCCATGCGCTATCGCCATGTCGTGCTGGAGCCGGGCGGGACGATGTCCGCGAATGATCTGGTCAAGAACTTCCTTGGCCGTCCGCAGAACATGACGGCGTTCGAGCACTGGATGTCGGAAGAGTTTGGTGGCAACCACAGCAAGGTGCAGGCGGGAAAATAGCTCGGGAATCGGGAGCCGGGCGGCGTCGCCGACGGTCCTCAGGTCTTGCTGAAGGAGGGTGAAAAAATCGCTGCTGCTCCCTGTTCTTTTTCTGATCTCCGATAAAACCGCCGACAACTTCTTTATCTTGTTGGCGTTGGCTCTGGTTTATCGAGATTCCCTGTTTTTTCCCTGGTTCGGAGCCAAATTTGTGGATTTTTGGCAGATCTCGACGAAACTCCATGTAGATTCGAAAATCTTCCCTGTATTGTTCGCTGTTCTCTGTGTCGGAGTAACGGACAACAACTAAGTTCCGGCAGCTTCTTCTCCGAACATCGGCACCTGACCGGTGTCTCTTGCCTCGCGACGCTTACGGACTGCTCCGCCAATTACGGCTAGAACCGTTAGCGAGGATAGAGCCGAACGCGGCACGAAGATGCGTTGGGTGTTTGAGCGCGTGTCGGGCGGAATGACGAGATATCCATCCCCGGTGATTTGGGTCAGGTCGTTTGGCATCAGTCCTTCGAGGATGTCGTTATCCGTAAACTCGATTCGTACCCACAGACCTTCTGACCGCGGGCGGGTGGTGAACGTTTTGCGGCCGAGCGACTCTGTATCCGCGAAATCCCGGACAAAATAGACGCCTTTGACTTCGCGCAAGTCGATGAAGATTACCTTGCCCGACTGCGTAAGCAGCTCCAGCTTTCCGTCGGAGACAAAATGGCTGCCGGAGACGTATCCCGTTAGGGTGTCTCGGTCCATCTTGCGGACGATCACTTTCTTGTGCGTCGAGGGCATGGAAGCCAGAGTCTGAACGCCGATTCTCGCATGTTTACCAGTCAGGTGTGTCCCGAGAGGGCGAATAGTAGCCAACTTGTCAACGGCTGTGATATTGTTCTAAGTTTGCCGTGACCTTTCGGGTCTCGCATCAGGCTAAGTGTCTGTACTGCAGGGACTTACTGGCTTACGGTATCCGGGCCTGCCGGTCCCAAGCTCGTCCTTCCGGATTGGCAGTCTGGGCTATTGGCTCGCGGAAATCCTGCCGTCCAGGGACAACGAACTACCAGAATGGCTGACTACATATACATGATGGAGAGCCGGTTATCTCCGGCGCAACTCCAGGTCGTGGGACAAGTGCAGGAAATCGCCCGCGCTTACGAGATGAATGTCTATCTTACCGGCGGCGCGGTGCGCGACATTATCAGCGGATTCCCAATCCGGGACTTGGACTTTACTGTCCAGGGGAACGTCCTCAAGCTGCAGAAGGACCTGCAGAAGATCGGCGCCATTATTCAGGGGAGTGACGAGGATATGCGTATCCTCTACGTTCTGTTCCCCAATCACGTGCGGACGGAGATCGCCAGCGCGCGATCAGAGAGCTATCCCAAACCGGGAAAGCCCGAGGTCACCTTCGAGACCATTAATGAGGACCTGCGCCGGCGCGACTTTACCGTTAATGCAATGGGCTTGTCGCTCAATCCGGGCTCGCGCGGCTTATTAATGGACCCGTTCAACGGTGTCGCCGACCTCGAAGCCAAGCACCTTCGCATTCTGCAGAACTACGCATTCCTGGAAGAGCCTTCGCGCATGCTTCGTGCGCTACGTCTGATGACGCGCTTCCATTGGACTCTGGAAGAACGCACGCAAGCCCGTTTTGACGCAGCCAAAGAGAACAACTATCTCGAATACATTTCCAATCGTGCGATTGGCTACGAGATTGAACAGATCGCGCACGAAGATGATCCCGTAGCGGTAATGAAAGCCTTCGAGAAAGAAGGCTGGATGAAGATTCTCTTCGCGGCCTGGACTACTGCGAAGGTCGATACCGCCGGACTCACCGCTTTGCAGAAAACGCGCCAACAACTTACCGACATCGGAGTGCAGTCCGATCCCGCCGCTGCACGCATGTACTTCCTCACCAAGAAAATGGGTGACAAGGATATTCATGCGATGCAGAAAATGCTGCCGCGCCAACATTTCGTCGAGCAGTGGCGCAACATTGAGGACGACGCCAAGGGTCTTGCCAAGCAGTTGTTGTCGAAAGAGTACGCCGCGCCTTCTGCTACCTGGAAACTTCTTATGGCCACGCGTCCGGAACTGATTCTGTTCCTTGATATAACAACGCGGCAGTCCGCAGTCGAGCAGAAGATCAAGGCATTTCTCACCAAATGGCCGCAGTACCGTCAAAAGATGCCTCTGCTCAAGATGGCGGAGATGCGCATCACTCCCGATCTCCCTGTCTATCAGAAGTTGTTGGACGAGATGTTCTTCCTCATGCTTGACGGCAAGTTGAAGACCGAAGCTGAGATCGTCAAATTCCTCGAGCCGCATCAGCCACCATTGCCGGTTGCGCCGCCTACTCCGACGCGCCGCGGCCGCGGGAAAAAGAAAGTCGCAGCGAAACCTGCTGCTGCTCCCGCGCCTGAGCAAGCAGCACCAAGCGCCGAGGCTGCGCCCGCACAGCAGCAGACAAAACCACCAAAGGTTGCCAAAAAAGAGGCAGCACCAGCAAAGCCGCTGGCTCAAGCCGAGGCAGTTGCTGCGCCTGCGCCTCAGAAGACAACGCCTCCTAAGATTGCAGCCAAAGCAGCGGCAAAGCCGGCTGCAAAAAAGCCGCAGCCAAAGAAAGCTAAGCCTGCGAAGAAAGCGGCCGCAAAGCCCGCAGCAAAGAAAACTCAGGCGAAATCTGCCAAAAAGAAGCGATAGGTTTTCTCTCGGCCGCGATCGGTCTTGACTCTCTGATACTGCGACCGTAATGTGTGGGATTAATGCGCGCATTCAGGCTTGCCTTTGTCTTACTGCTCATTGTTCAACCACTTCTCGCTACAGAATACGATCACAGTCCCAGCTTGGGACCGCAAAACGGATACCTGATCGTCCACGGCGGAGGCAAAATCAATGCCGGCATCGCAGCAAAGTTTGTGGACCTTGCAGGCGGATCGAGCGCGAATTTCATCCTCATCCCGACCGCCGCATCAGATCAGCAGCTCGAATTGGACAAACAGCCTGCCTGGTTCGAACAGGTGTTTGGTGCGAAGCACGTGACTGTTCTTCACACTCGCGTTCACAGCCGAGCGAATTCAGAAGAGTTCGTAGAGCCTCTGCGCCATGCTTCAGGAGTTTGGATCAAAGGCGGTCGGCAGTGGCGCCTTACCGATGCTTACCTCGGCACTGCCGTGGAGCGCGAGATCAAGGCCTTGCTCGCTCGCGGCGGAGTCGTCGGCGGAAGTTCAGCGGGTGCGACGATTCAGGGTTCGTTCCTGGTGCGTGGCGATGCCGGAAACGCGAAGAATCCCGACGGCGACAATCACATCATGATGGCTCCCGGGCACGAAGTTGGATTTGCTCTACTGGAGAACTCCGCGATCGATCAGCACGTAATCGTTCGTCATCGCGAGGCAGATTTGGACGCGGTAGTCGCAGCTCATCCTGACCTACTCGGCATTGGCATCGATGAGACCGGGGCGATTCTTGTCCACGGAAACAGCTTTGAGGTAATCGGCGACAAGCACGTGCTCGTTCACGATAACAACGATCACAACGGCAAACGGTATATCGTCCTCTCTCCAGGACAGAAGTTCGATTTGAAGAATCGCAGCGTGATGTAATAGCCATTCGATCGACGAAGACGACGTCCATCGAGAATGCGTTCGCCGGCATAATCGCACTTAGGCAAAACTTTAGAAATCGAACCGATCAATGTTGCTTTTGTTAAAGACGAACGGCTTTCCGAGCATGATCTGATTGCCTTCCACTTGAATGGTTCCCAGTCTTCCTACCTGGAACTCATGATCGCCGTGCTTCAGCCGTCCGCGAACGAGCGCATCGGCAGCTTCGACCGTGAGATATCCCAAGTCGGTCGTGTTCCAGAGCACGATGCTCTCAATCGTCCCGTCCTTAATGTAGGGCTTGCACATATTAGGCAACGAAAGGCCGGTCACTTTTACGTCTTTGCGTCCGGATTGCTTCACAGCTTCCGCTGCGCCCGGCACTGCAGGAGCGGCGATGGCCATGATGAGCTTCACGTTCGGATATACCTTGAGCACGTTCTGCGTTTCGGCGAAGGCGCGGTCGCGGTCGCCTTCGCTTGGCTGAATCGTAACGAGTTTCAGTTTGGGATAACGCTGCAATCTCTCTTTGATGTACTTGATCCACTCGTTCTGATTTGCCGCCGTGAGGCTCGCGGTGATGATGGCGAAGTCACCGCTGCCGTTGAGAATGCGCGCTGCTTCGTCGGTGAGCGTGTAGCCGATTCCCTGCGGCGTAGCTTGATTTACGAAGAAGTCGCGCGCGTCCGGCTCCGCATCGGCATCCCACGCAAGCACGCGGATTCCTCGTCCGCGCGCTTTGCGCAGTACGGTAGAGATTGCCTGCTTGTTTTCAACGCTTACGGCAATTGCATCGACGGCGCGAGTGATCCAGGCTTCAACTACTTCGTTCTGCTTCGCGGGATCGAGATCGGTAGGGCCGTCCCAAATCAGGTCGTCTCCGAGTTCGTGCGCCGCTTCTTCGGCGCCCTTCTCACAACTGATGAAGTACGGATCTCCCTTTGCCTTGGGCATCATGGCAATCGTGAGTTTGCGGCCCACGGACGTTTGCGCAGAGCCGGCGGCGCCATGCTGGAACTGCTGGCGAATCGAACGCACCAGCGCCCAATTGCTACTGGCGACGATCAAGGCACAGACCAGCATCACGCCGCTCAGAACTGCCACTTGCCAGTTTTTCAAATGAAACTCCTTCTCTTCAGCTTCTTCCCCGTGAACCCGGAGTGGCGGCCGCCAGCGTCGGACGCCATGCAGTGCGACAGTGGCTAAAAGCAGTACGCCAGTTAAAATGCCGGTGAATTCGGCCGGCATTGCTCCTAGCCGCAATCCGTTTTGCAGAACAACGAGAGCATACAGGCCGAGAATGGTACCGAGGACGGTGCCTCGTCCGCCGAAGATCGATGCTCCGCCGAGCACAACCGCAGTGATGGCCGTCAGTTCATAGCCGGTGCCCGCGTCGGACTTCGCCTGGCCCACATGAGCCACATAAATAATCGCTGCCAGGCTGGAGGCGAATCCCGAGGCGACATAGATAAGCGTGAGTCGCCGACGCACAGGTATGCCAGCGAACCGTGAGCCTTCAGGCGAAAATCCGATCGCATACAGCGTTCGACCAAAGGCGCTACGGTGCAGGACCCATGCAGTTGCAAGAGCCGCAACCGCAAGCACCAGCACCTGCGGAGGCAGAACCCTGGCGATATAGCCTTGTCCAAGAAAGAGAAACTTGTGCCCGAATCCGGAATAGTTTTCTATGCCCCGCGTCAGGCCCTCGGCAATCCCCCGGTAAAGAGAATAGGTTCCTAGCGTGACGATCAGCGATGGCAGGTTCAGCCCGCCGACAAGAGCGCCGTTCAGCAGCCCGCAGCCGCAGCCGACAAGCAGCGTCAAAATGCTAACTGCCCAAAGTGGGACGTGAGCATCGCGCCAGAGCGCTCCCAGAATTACGGCGCAAAGCCCCAGCGCTGAGCCAACCGAGAGATCGATTCCGCCCGTGATGATGATTGGCGTAAGCGCCAGCGCCAACAGTCCGAGTTCGACACTGAGCCGAACGATCTCGAAGAAGTTCGCTACTGTTAGAAAATTGTCGGAGACGAATCCAAAGACGAGGCATTCGCACGCCAGAACGACGAGCAGCGCCCATTCCCCATTTGGGAACAAGCGGCGATGCAGCGGCAGCGGGCGCTCAGGCGCTGTCGGCGCGGTAGAAGTCGAGGTGGACATGCTTTTGGATTCTGCTTACCGCCGCATCGGCAAAGACTGCAGTGAGAATGATCGCGCCTTGAATAGCTTTTTCCCAGAATGGATTGATCCCGGCAAACACCAGTGCCGTTCCAATACTCCCGAGCAGCGCTGTGCCGAACAGGGCACCAAGCACGCTTCCGCGTCCTCCTGTAATGGATACGCCGCCGACGACGACCGCCGCAATTGCCTTTAGCTCGAGGCCGGTGCCAAGGTTGCTGGGAATCGCCGAAAATCTTACCGCGTTCAGGAGAGCAGCCAGACCAGTGAGCGCTCCCATCAACACGAAGCTGCCGAACACAATGCTGCGCGGATCGATACCTGCGAGCCGCGAAGCCTCGCGATCGCAGCCAACGGCGTACACAGCTCGTCCTCCGCTCACGTGGCGCAGAGCAACTGCGAAAACGACCAGCAGGATCACCGCCGAGAGGACAATCAGCGTCTCTCCGCCGCGCTGCGAGAATCCAAACCATTGAAATCCTGCCGGCAGATTCTGCACCCATGCGCCCTGGGTAATCCAAAGCAAGCCATCGCGCCACGCAATGTAGGTGGCGAGAGTAACGATGATAGAAGGCATCCCCACGCGCGCGACTAGCCAACCGTTGCAGGCACCGAGAATCGCTCCAATAGCAAGCGCCACCAGGGGAAGTACAAAGATGGGAACGCCGGTTTTTGCCAGCCATCCAAGCGCAACGCTGCACACCGCAAAAAGCGAGCCCACGGAGATATCGATCTCACCGGTGAGAATCACAATCGTCATTCCCAGCGCAACGATCAAAGTAGGAGCCGTGTTAACGAGCAGATCGCGTAGATTCTGCGCGTCGAAGAAGTCAGGAGCTCGCAGAGCAAGCGCTAGGAGAAGAACTCCGAAGGCGATCAGGCAGGGAAGCTCGCGCTTGCTGCGGCTGAGTATCTGACGAAAATTCATTGGGTAAGCTCGTCCAGCAAAGCGTCGTTCTGAGCCGAATCGCCGAGCGCCAGGTTCAAAATCTTCTCCTGCGTTGCTTCTGCGCGATCGAGAACGCCGACAATCCTACCGTCACGCATGACCGCAATGCGATCGCTCATACCCAAAATTTCCGGCAGCTCTGAAGAGATCATAAGCACCGCCATGCCTTGCGCCGCGAGATCGCCGATGAGCGCATGAATCTCGGCCTTTGCGCCGATGTCGATTCCCTGGGTCGGTTCATCCAGGATCAAGACGAATGGATTGGTCGCGAGCCAGCGGCTCAGCGCTACTTTCTGCTGATTACCACCCGAGAGTGTAGCAACAGATGCGTGCAGCGAAGGAGCTTTGATTCGGAGCCGGCGAAGGTATTCGCTCGCGATACGAGTCTCCTTAGCAAAATCGATTGATCCGCCGCGCGCGAGCCTCGAAAGAATTGCGAGCGTTACGTTTGATGAGATCGGCAGCTCCGGGATTACTCCGTGTTTCCGGCGATCTTCTGGGACGTATGCGAGACCCGAGGCGATGGCATCGGCCGCATTTCCAATCTCGATCGGCTTTCCCTTCAATCGAATCTCTCCGGAATCAGCAGGAGTGAGCCCGAAGATGGTACGGGCAAGCTCTGTCCTCCCCGACCCGACCAGTCCTGAAAGGCCCACGATCTCACCGGAACGCAGGGTGAGATTTACGTTACGAACTTCGGCAGCTTTGCAACAAAGATTCCGCAATTCGAGAGCGATGTCGCAGCCCGGAGCAGTAGCCCGTTTCGGGAATACCGTCGCGAGTTCTCGACCGACCATCAAGCGAATCAGTTCTTCCCGCGTAATTCCCGCCATGCTGCGCGTCTCGATCACCTGGCCATCGCGCAGCACAGTCACTCGATCGGCAATCTTCGTGAGTTCCTCCAGCCGATGCGAGATGTAGATGACGCCGACGCCCTGCTGCCGAAGTTGTCGAACAACGCCGTAAAGGTTCTCCGTTTCCCGATCTGACAACGATGCCGTTGGCTCGTCCATGATCAGCACACGGGCATCAGCTCCGATCGCGCGAGCGATTTCGACGAGTTGCTGCTCCGGCATGCTGAGCGTTCCGGCTTCAGCTTCGGGCGCCATGTTCGCTCCAACTCTTTCGAGCAGTTTACGAGCGCGTCTTCGGCGAGCGGGCCAGTTAACCCGCGTCCAGAAGCTTTGCTCTTCCAGTCCAAGCGCAAGGTTCTCGGAGACGCTCAAAGCAGGAAACAACGCGGGCTGCTGATAAATGGCGGCGATGCCAAGTTCTTTTGCGCGGCGGGGAGTATGGTCGTGAACGGGACCGTTGTGAACGAAAATCGTGCCTTCATCAGGCAGGGTGGCGCCAGTGATGATCTTGATTAAAGTCGATTTTCCCGCGCCGTTTTCGCCGACCAGCGCGTGAACCTCGCCGGCCCGCAGTTCAAACGAAACATCTTGGAGAGCGCCTACACCGTCGTACGATTTGCTGATCCGGTCGGCACGAACGAGTGGTGTATCGATGCTCATCAATGGAAACCGTGGCCGCGTGCGCTACCTACGTTTCTAAACTGTGAAGTTGCCTTACCTCAGCAGCGCCGAGGCCGACCGCAGGATCGGCGCTTCTCCATGCAGGTCGCCGATATTGCGAGCGCGAGTCAGATAGTAATTCAGATCGTTCTTCTTGTTCGTGCCTTCACAAACGTTGCTGATGTCGCCCTTCGCGTCGATATAGTGTACGAGCCCAAGCCAGGCCTTGCGCGCCGCCGGAGCATAGATCTTCTTATCGAGCCAGCCATTCTTCACGCCGGTGATCGTGGCAAAGGTGAACATTCCAGTGGATGACGTTTCGGGCCACGCCTCCGGATGATCGATGAGTTGGTTCCAGGTGCCGTCCTGATTCTGATACTTAAGCAGCGTTGCCAGCATCTTCCGGTAGGAGCTGAGAATGTGCGCTCGTTCAGGATGATCTTGCGGCATGGAGCGCAAGAGCTCGGTCATGCCGGCAGCAACCCAGCCGTTGCCGCGTCCCCAGAAAAACGGCACATCGGGAGCGTGATAGAACAGGCCGTTCGGCTGCTGGAGCTTGTCGAAATAGACGGACATCTCGTGCGTGGCTCGATCGAGATATTTTCGATCTCCGGTCGCGCGATATGCCTGCACCTCGACTTCGGTGATCATGTACACGTCGTCGATCCAGTAGCGCGTTTGGCTGGTTAGGCCGTCAGGCGTTGGATCCTGCCACTGCGCGTCCGCTATCGATTTTCCCAATTCGAGATACTTTGGATCCTTCGTTTCAATATAGATTTCCAGCGGGACAGTCCCGAAGACAGTGTTGTCCACGTGCTTCGGTTTGGGAATCAGCGAAGCTTTGTCGCCAAATAGAGGCTCGAAGCGCTTGATGAGCCGTTGCGTAAGGTCGGTATCGTGCGTGAGCTGCGCGAATGTGAGCGCGCCGTACCAGGTGCAGACTTCGGGATAGATAATCGTGGGCGTCGGGGGATTGCGGTGCAGATTGATGTAGTCGCTCGCCGCATAGCGTTCGGCAACGCGTTTGCCGATCTCTTCCGGCGACGTCCCGGCGGGCCAGTTGTTGAATTCTTTGATGGCTTTCTGTTGGCGCTTCGCATGCGCTTGCGGAGCAAACGTCAGGAAAATCGCGCAGACCACCAACTGCGCAACAACGATCGATTTCTTCCACGCTCCGCGCTTAAGACGAGTGGACATTCTCTCTTGTCTCCATAAGCAAATGAAAGACCTCCTCCAGCGGCTCCATCGCGCGATCGGGAGTCAGACCGTCCGACTGCACGAAAAAACCGGACATCTCGCGCTGCCATTTTTTATTTACATCGCGTTTGGCCATCTCGGCGCGCGCACGTTCAAAGTCCTCGGTTTCGAAGTAGCCAACGAGCAAGCCATCGGGCCGCAGAAACAGCGAGTAATTTCTCCAGCCGGACTCATGCAGGGCTTCCTTCATCTCCGGCCAGACGGAGCGATGACGCTCTTTGTATTCCTCCAGACGACTCGGTTTTACCTGCAATACGAAACAAACCCGCTTCATGAACTGTGGCATCGTTGATGCTTCCGAATTGGGAATCCCATCATCGCAAGAATGACTCGGTTAAACCGCCGTCCACAGGAATAATGTGGCCTGTGGTCTTGGCGCTTTGATCGCTCAACAGCCACACGATTGCGTTGGCGCAATCCTGCGGGAGAATCGGCCTTTTCGTGAGCGTGCGCTGCGCATAAAACTGCGCAAGTTTGTCCCGCAACTCTTCTGTGCTCTCGGACTCGGAGAACGCGATGTTGTACTTGCGCAGTGACTGCATCACGCGATCGCGCGGAAACATCGTCGAGCCCGCAACCACCGTAGCCGGAGCGATTCCATTCACGCGCACATGCGGGCCGAGCCCGATGGCGAGCTCGCGAATGAGATGGTTGAGCGCCGCCTTGCTCACGTCGTAAGCTTCGCTTCCTTTTTTTGGAACTACAGCATTGGCGGAGCTGGTGAGCACGACAGCGGCTGAGAGCTTCTGATCCTTGAACGTCGATTCGGCAGCGCGCGCCAACAAGTGATTTCCTGTGAGATTCACAAGAAAGGTCTTCGTCCACTGCTCCGGCGTGAGTTCACCTGTTTCGCCAGGCACCGGATAGATGGCCGCGGTATTTACGATCAAGTCGAGTCCGCCAAACTGCAGGGTTCCGAATCGAATCGCCTGGTCCAAGCTCGATTGCGATGCAAGATCCACCTGAGTGTGTGCGACGAACTCGGAGGAGGAGAGCGCCGATGCTTCTTCTGCCGTCTTTTGGGCGCCTGTCGCATCTGCATCCGCCACGACGACGTGAGCGCCCTTACGCGCCAGCAGCAGGGCTACTTCCTTTCCGATTCCACTAGCGCCGCCGATGATGAGGGCAATCTTGCGGCTGAATTCCGCTTCGGCAGGCATGCGTTGCAGCTTGGCTTCCTCCAATGCCCAGTACTCGATGCGAAACGCTTCGGAGCGAGGCAGTGCAACATAGTTGCGGCATTGCGCGAACTGGTTAGACTGCTCTGGTCTCCGAGCCTGGGCTAATTCGCCCTTCACATCTCCTTCATCGAGCGCATTGGCTCCCGCCATTACGTGAATCGCATTGATGAAGAACTCAGTAGCGATGCGAGCCTCTTTCTTATTTTTCCCAAACCCGAAAAGTCCCACGCCGGGAACAATGATCACCGAAGGATCGGGATCGCGCAGCTTCGGGGAATCGCTCGTCGCCCAGTCCTGGTAGTACTTCTTGTATGCAGCGCGATATGGGACTGCTTGCTCGGCGATTTTCGACTTCAACGTGCTCACACTCTCGCTCGCCGGATCCCAATTCACGAATAGTGGGCAGATTTTGGTGCGAAGAAAATGATCGGGACAACTTGTGCCCAGAGCAGCAAGATCTTTAGACCACTTCGAGCCCGCAAAAGCCAAGGCATCGTCATGGTCATTGTAGTGGGCGATCATACGGCGTTGTGAAGAGACAGCGCCGCGCAAAGCGGGCAGAATCTGCTCCGCAATTTCTCGCCGATTGTCCACCGCGCGAGTCTGCAGGCCGCCGAATAGTGAGCCTTTGCGCCCCTGATGTCTTTGAATGAACTGGCCCATTTCGTCGATCGTCTGAATGCTGTTCAGATAGCACTCGCGCTGAGTCCTTCCCCAGGTAAACAGTCCGTGACTCCCGAGAAGGATTCCTTCGGCCCCCGGATTGTTCTTCACTGCAGATTCGAGCATCAGTGCCAATTCGAAACCAGGACGCTGCCATGGCAGCCATAGAATCTTTCGTCCGAACTCGCGATTGAACTCTTCCAGTTTGCGCTTGCCGTTGGCGCTTGCCGCGATAGCAATGGCCCAGTCAGGATGGAGATGATCGACGTGATCGTACGGAATGAATGCGTGTAACGGCGTATCAATCGACGCAGCAACTTTGTTCTCGCCAAAAGCCGAGAGCGGATAATACCGGACCATCTCGTCTTCGAACTCTTCTCCGCGATAGAGCTCTTTCAGGCTTGCGAGACGATCCATGTACAGCAAAGCGAAGCCCGATTCCCTGATCGATCCAATATCTCCACCGCTGCCTTTCACCGCCAGCACGCGCACAGGCTTCCCGGTAAAGGGATCAGGTAGTTCCACCTTGGAACTCGTATTGCCGCCCCCGAAATTGGTTATGCGCAGATCCGCGCCAAGAAGGTTCGAGCGATAGCGCAAAAGCGCGAGCTGGTCGCTGTCGAGCCGCTTGGCCTCGCGCTCATCCCATAGATCCTTAAGGAGAGTAATTTCTGTTGTCTCAGGCATAAACTGTGTCTCGATAATGCTGGAAGCGCTCTGCGGCCTTCGTCCACCGGTCCGGGTCACGCGGCTTGAACGTCTCGACCGGGAAAGAGCGCTCGATCATGCTTCGCGCTTCTCTCAGCGAACCTGCTTCTCCTGTGGCGAGAATTTGGACTGCAGCGTTACCCAAAGCGGTGGCTTCGACCGGGCCGGCGAGGACTCTCCTGCCGGTTGCGTCGGCCGTGAACTGATTCAGCAGGCGATTTTTCGATCCACCGCCGATAATTCGGATCTGCTCGATGCCCTCGCCGCTGACGTGCTCAAGCTCTTCAATCACTTTCCTATATTTGAGAGCGAGACTCTCGAGGATGCATCTGGTATATCCGGCAGGAGTGGCTGGTTTCGGTTGATGCGTTCGGGCACAAAACTCGTCGATCGCCGTACACATGTTTTCGGGAGCGAGAAACGAGTCGTCATCGGGATCAACAAGATGAGCAAAGGCCGGCTCTGCAGCAGCTTGCTCTACAAGCTGTTCGTAGCCGCGTTCGTTTCCGGATTGAGACCAGCATTCCCGGCAGCAACGAAACATCCACAGCCCCATTACATTTTTCAGCAAACGGGTTGTGCCATTTACTCCACCTTCGTTGCTGAAATTCATCTGCAACGCATCGGGCGAAGCGACAGGAGCGTCGACTTCGATTCCGACCAGCGACCATGTGCCAGAGCTGATAAACGCCGTTCCTTCGCGTGCGGCAATCGCCGCAACGGCCGATCCTGTATCGTGCGTGGCCGGAGCGATCACTGGCGTGTCTGCGATCTTGGCCGCTCCCACATTGGGAAGCAGCTTGCCAACCACGGTGCCAGGCTCAACGATTGAAGCCGGCCACGAAGATGGAACTCCCACACGCTCTAAAAGCCCGGAATCCCATCTGCGGGTGGTCGCATTCACCATTTGCGTCGTGCTGGCGTTGGTGAACTCGCAGACTGCATTTCCGGTCATCCAGTAATGGAACAGGTCAGGCATCATGACCAGCCGCTTTGCCCTGCTCAAAACCTCGGGAGTCTGCTTCTTCTCGGCAAAGAGCTGGTAGAGAGTGTTGATGGGCATGAACTGGATGCCGGTAATCGAGTAAATTTCCCGTTTCGACACTTTCTCGAATACCTCTTCCGGAATGCCGCGGGTCCGCGAATCGCGATAGTGATATGGATTCTCAACGAGCTCGCCTGCCTCATCGAGCAGAGCGTAATCGACTCCCCAAGTGTCCACCCCAACACCTTGCAGTTCGCAATCGACCTTTGAGAGCGCTTTGCGTATGTCGTCCCACAACCGCTTCACATCCCAGTGAAGTGAACCAGACTCCTGCAGGGGATGATTAGGAAATCGATGAACCTCTTCGATTGCGATCGTCTCTCCAGTCAGACGCGCGAGGACAGCGCGCCCGCTCTCGGCGCCAATGTCGAAGGCCAAATATTTCTTGGGACCGCCGCTAGGCATAAGACGTGAGGCTCTCAACATTCTTTGCCGCGCGCTGGGCTGTGATGCGCTCCAAATAGCCGCTTTGGCGAAAAGCAGCAATAGGATCTTCAGGCAGTCCTTTAGAGACTCGCCAATCGCGAATTGCCGGTCGGACGTCGGAGGCGAACGCGTCCTGCAGCAAGCCTTCGGCTTTCATGAGATCGCATTTCTTCTGCGCCAATGCCAGTTCGCGATCATCGACCAAAGTGGCCTTCGCGTACAGCTGCTGCGCCATACTGACCGTCTGAATCATCGCTTCGATCTTGCCTTTAAGGTTATGACTCTGATCGATCATGTATGCGATCGCAGCTGTCTTTCCTGTATCCCACTCGTGCGAAAGAATTTCCCGAAAGATGCGGAATACCTGATACGGATCGATTGAGCCTAAGGTCAGATCATCGTCGGCATAGCGACGATCATTGAAGTGAAATCCGCCAAGCATTTCTTCCGACAAAAGCCACGCGACGATTTGTTCAATATTCTGCGACGCGTAATGATGCCCGGTGTCGACTAAGACCTTTGCCTGCGGACCTGCCGCACGCGCCAGGTGCAGCGCCATTCCCCAATCGGCAATGTCAGTGTGATAGAACGCCGGCTCGAAAGGCTTGTATTCGACAAGCATGCGCTGCTCTGGATCCAGCTCGTTATGCACGGCTCGCAAATTTTCCTCAAACCATCGTTTTCTCTCACGGATGTTTGCCGTGCCGGGATAGTTCGAGCCGTCGGCAAACCACAGAGAGATATCGATGCTGTTCACGAGACGGCCGATTTGGATGCTTTCTCTTACGTGTCGCAACGCGCGATCACGAATTGCTTTATCTGGATTAGCGAACGAGCCATACTTGTATTCCTGGTCCTGAAACAGATTGGGATTGATCGATCCCGGCTGCACTCGGTACCGCTCGGCATATCGCTTGATCTCGGAAGCGCTGTCCACACCTTTAGGACAATCCCACTGAACGTGCAGTGCCATTGTGGGACAGATTCCCGTAAGCCGATGCACTTGCCCGGCATCGCTGAATTTTTCTTCTATCGTGGTTGCGGCGGCAGGCTGAATGAATTTGCCGAACCGTGTCCCAGTATTCGCAAACCCCCACGAAGGCAGCTCGATACGAAACGTTTCCAGCGCGCGAAAAATGCGATCCGTTTGACGCGAATTCATATGCAGGCCTCGAGGGTTGCTGAGAGATTACACCACCGCAAGCGACTGACCGGCCCTTCTCGTGGCTAATCAGTGTATTTCGCAATGCAAAATACAAATTCGAAATGGCTAAAAGCAGGAAATCTCGTGTGAATCACTGGATTTGAAAGAGAATCGCCGGACCGACGCATGGGACGGCTCAACTCATCCCATGCTGAATTTCGCATAGCGAATTCCAAATTGCTGGTTTTCTTGCTATAGTTCGTCCGCATCGCTCATGGCTGCCACAACGCAATCTCGCGATCCCTACCTGGTGAAAGCTGTTGTTCACTCCTCGAAGCTGCTCACCGCATTTCAAAGCTCGGGCGAAACGCTGTCGCTGAAGGACGTAGCCGGACGCTGCGGACTGCCGAAGACGATGGTCTTCCGTCTGCTCTACACGCTGGAGAAATGCGGGCTGGTTGAAAAAGTTGGCGCGAATCTTTACCAGTCATGCGTGCGACCGCTGAAACATCGCTTATACCGGCTGGGATATGCCGCGCAAGGAACGGATTATCAGTTCTCCAAAGAGGTTTCCGCCAGTCTGCAGCGCGCCGCGGCAGCGGAAGGCATCGAGTTGATCTGTTTCGACAATCGCTACAGTGCCAGAGTGGCACAGCGCAATGCCGATCTGCTCGTGCGAGAAAAGGTGGATCTAGCGATCGAATTCCAAACCGACGAAGACATCGCGCCGATTGTCGCTGCAAAGTATCGCGAAGCGAACATTCCGATGATCGCCATCGACATCCCTCATCCCGGCGCAACTTATTACGGCGCCAACAACTACGAAGCCGGTCTGATCGGCGGACGTTATCTTGGCCGATGGGCCAAAGAGAATTGGGACGGCGTTGTCGATGAAATCATCCTTCTCGAGCTGGTACGCGCTGGAAACCTGCCACGCATGCGTCTGACCGGAGCGCTGGTTGGCATCAATCTGGTCCTACCGAATGCGAAGAACTGCCGCATTACTTACCTCGACGGCGATGGAAACTTCGGCACCAGCCTCGAAGCCGTACGGCGCCACCTACATTCATCCAACTCGCGCCACGTGCTCGTCGGAGCGGTCAACGACCCGAGCGCGCTCGGAGCGCTACGTGCCTTTGAAGAAGCCGGACGCAGCGACTGCTGTGCCGTAATGGGACAAAACGCCTCGCCCGAAGGCCGCGCCGAACTGCGCGTTCCCAAGACCCGTCTCGTTGGGTCTGTCGCCTACTTCCCAGAGCGGTACGGAGAGGACCTGATTCGGCTGAGTCTCGACATTCTCAATCATCGCCAGGTTGCGCCGGCCCTGTTCGTCGAGCACAAGCTCGTGACACCGAAGACGGTTGATCACTACTATCCGAACGACTGCCTCGAGCAGTTGATCAGTTCCCACGCTGTTGCGCAGGCCAAGACTGCATAGCAAGTCAAGGCCAAGATTTTGTGTTCGGCCGCCAGACTGTCGATCGCGAGGTCTAGTAAAGGTTATCTCCGACTAGCTGCCGCACTTCTTCGTGACTTCGACTTACGAGTCCCACACAGCGCTGCACCATTTCTCGATCATTTCGTCTCGCAGGAAGCCAGGATCTAAGGCCAAAACGTCGTTCGCTCTGATACTGCCTCGCTTGAGTGGAAGTTTGAACCGCGACCATTGCTTGCGAGGCGCCGCCAATTTCATGTGAGCTTGCTGGACCTGCCTGCCCGAGTATCCCTTCTCGATGTGCAGATACAGGCCAATCAGCGCGAACGCCACAGCGATTGACTTGGTGTGCGCGTCGGCGTTTTGGGCGGTGTACGCATGAGGAACTGATGGATGAATGATGGATCGCGATGCGCGAGCATGTAATACTCCAGCCCCCTGTGTGTTTCCTGCGCTATCGGGCTGCCTATCATTGCTCGATTTTCCGATGCTTCCTCAGGATAAACGAAGGCACCTGGAGAGAAAACAACCCTGCGTCAATTGCGCGACACGCGGGATTTCGTCGACGCAGAGTCTGCTTCGGCTCTCGCCAACTGCAGCAGGAGCCGAAGCGAATGGATTGCGCTAAGCTACGAGCCTTAGCTACTTACCAGTACAGCTTGGTACTGAACTGCAGAATGCGTGGATCATATACACTCGGCAGGAATCCAGGAGTACTTGCCGCTGTTTGCTGGCCGAAGGTTTTTGCGTTGTTCAGGCCGGCCGTAGTTCCAGGTCCGCCGATGCTTGCATTGAAGTGATTGACGGCGTTGAATGCTTCGAACCGTAACTCGAACTGCTTCTGCTCGTGAATGGTGAAACGGCGGCTAATCGCAGCGTCGAAATTGAAGACTCCAGGTGAATAGACATAATCTCGACCCAGATTTCCAAACGCTCCGGGCGCAGCTTTCGGCACTGAAAACGCCGCAGGATTCAGCCATGCATCGCACGAGTTTGCATTGTTCGATCCGCAAGATATCCACTGTTTCAGGTACAACGGCTGCCCTGGTACCACATTGGGTCGATCCATGCCTTCGCCGGTGAGCGAGATGTCCGACCCGTCGGTCACATTGATCGGCCAGCCGGTAGTCGCACGGATGGTGGAAGAGAGTTGCCAGCCGCCCAGCAAAGCGCTTCGCATGCTCCCAG
>DATEMI010000375.1:0-6393 GCA_035275665.1 Terriglobales bacterium
TGATGCTCTGGCATACGCAGGTTTGGCTGCCGCCTACTACGATCAGAGTACTTTTTTCCGAGCGCCGCTCGAGGTGATGCCAAAGGCCAAAGCTGCAGCGATGAAAGCGATCGAGCTCGACGATTCGCTGGCCGAGGCGCACGCCTCGCTCGGATACGTGAAGTTGAACTTTGATTGGGATTGGCCCGGTGCCGAGGGCGAGTTCCGGCGAGCGCTCGAATTGAATCCGAATCTGGCCAGCGGACACGCTGGCTACGCCCATTATCTGCTCACTCTCGGACGCAGCCAGGAGGCGATTCAGGAACTCGGCGAACTTCACAATGTCGACCCGCTGTATCCGCAGTCACACGTCGGCCTTCCGTACACACTTTGGAACCTGCGCCTCTATCAAGAAGCCGTAGAGGCAGCTAAGAAAGAAGGAGACGAGCGCGTGATCGCCCTTTCCCGGATCGAGCAAGGAAGGCGAGAAGAAGCCATCGCCGCTGCGGATCGTGCAATGAAGGTGGCGCACAATCCCGTGATTCTTGCGCAGCTTGCCTCGGTGTACGCGCTTGCAGGCATGAACGACAAAGCTCGAACAATCCTGAACGGTCTTGAAGCTCAGGTGAAGCAGCGCTACATCTGTGGGTTCAACATAGCCTGCGTGTACATAGGACTGGGAGATAAAGAACAGGCGTACCTATGGCTGGAAAAAGCATATGGCGCCCGTTCCGATTGAATACCTTTTCTCGGGGTGGATCCCCGACTCGACCCGCTACGGCGCGACGTCCGCTTTCAAGAGTTGCTGCGCCGTGTCGGCTTGCCGTCGATGTGAGAGTCGGAAACGTGGGGAAACATGGGTCGGCTGGCGCAGCCTGATTCTTCTTTCTTGTGTGCGACATCCAAGCTGTGGGTGCCGCACTCCACGTGTTTTTTCGCGGGGTGCGCGATCACGCGGCCTCCACTGCCCTCTATAATGTTGCGCCTGTTGCGGGTCCCCGAGGGTTCGATTCGGACAAGCAGATGAAAATGATCCAGACATCATTCAACATGCGCACCCCGCAACATACGCGGGGTGCGGCACCCACAGCTTGGTATCGCACGCAAAAAGCAAAACCGTGAACAAAGAACAGGCTGCGCCACCCGCCCAGCTTGTTTGTGTTTTGCTGTCGCCGTTCAGCTTCGAGCTCCGTGGCTTCGCAGCTTCGCGGCTTGTGTTTTCGTTTAGAAGCTTAGCGGCTCAGCAGCTTGTTTGTGTTTTGCTGTCGTTCTTCGGCTTCGAAGCTCCGTGGCTCCGTGGCTCCGCGGCTTGTGTTTTCGCTTAGAAGCTTAGCGGCTCAGCAGCTTGTTTTGTGAATTGCACAAGATTACGTTCCGCCTGTCCCCGATTTTCCTAGCAACTTAGGATACTCTGGCCCGCTAGTTACAGCGGGCCGAGTACGCTATTCACGGCAAGACAGTAACATTCACATTGTCCAGATATTCATCCCAGGGGTTCCCATTGACGTTGATATCCATTTGAATGTCTATGGCGATCGTCTCTGCACTCGTAATTCCTGCGGGGACGGTCACTGGATTCGTCAAAACTGGAACACCATCGATGGTCAATCGTTTGTAAATCATTTGCTTATTTGTTTCATCTTTCTGCATCAGCCACTCGACGTGGTGCCAGGAATTGGCAGTGAAGTGATTGCACGGAGCATCGGTAGGCTGCCATGAACCACCCGCGTTTGTGGCAAACGTCCAGATGTCCCATTTGAAACGTTGGGTTCCAGTTCCTACACCGCCCTGATAGTCACATTGAGTGGCGAAAGTAAATTTACCGTTACCAGCTCGATTCACATTCAGGTCGAACTCCACAGCTTGCGGTATGTCTTGCTGTCCGGCAGGAATGAAAAAGTCGAAACTGTACACAAAGTTATTGTTGTTGGCGATGATCGCATCCGTGCTCGCGCTGAAGTACTGCATCGTATCCGACCAAAGCATCCCGGAGTACTGGGGCGATGAAGTAAAGCCAAAATGCTTTGCCGTTCCGTCCCAGGAGTTCTGTATGGTGGTACTGTCAACTCCCGAAGCGGTCGCTGTCGCATTGCCAGTTCCTGCTTTTTGATTGCAGGGAAGCCACGCGTGCGCCGGTTGCGTAGTGGGGCAATTCGCGCTTTGAATAGCATCGTTATCGATGTCGGCAAAAGCGGCGCTTGCTGTCCCGCTCACACTCGCGGTTTGAGCGCCGCTATTGACGCTCAGGGTAGCCGTGCGACTGTGAGTGGCCCAGGCATGAAAAGTTACAGTAATGTTGCAGCTCGCTCCGGCAGCGAGGCTGGTTCCGCAGGTGTCACTCTCGACAAAGTCATGCGGATCCGCTCCGGTAAATTGAATGGACACTGAGGATGAACTGCTTCCTGAATTAGAAAGAGTGAAGCTCTGTGGAGAGCTATCTACCCCTACATTATTCGAGCTTCCGAAATCGGCGGTACTTGGCGATAAGGTTAATGCGCCGGGAGGCGGTGGTGGTGGTTGTTGCTGAAAGAAATCAGCCATATCGGCGGAAGTGTTGGAGGCCCCAGGATAGGTACTAACCTGCAAGGCGTCTAGCATTGTGCGAAGAACATTCTCATGCTTATACGAGGTTGTTGATTCGAAACCTCGCCTCACATTAGGTCCAATGACCGCTGTATACACCTGCTCGGGATGGTTATTGCAGTTGCCGGTACTTGCCGCGTCACATTCGTCGAAGGTGATGAAGAGTATTCCGTCACCGCCGCTCTGAAAAGCGCTATTGTTTAACAGCGGACCGATATTTTGTTGCAGCCAATTATCAGCCTGCGCCAGGGTGCCTGTGCCTGCGGGACAGACTGCAGCGCCATGAGCATCGTTGCAAAGATTAGGCACTACAATCGACAACTTCGGCAGCGAACCTGAAGGCGAAATATCGGTTGGGAATTGCGAAAAATCGACAATGTTGTTCTGCTGAGCGGGGCTGGTGGTTATGTCTGTGAACCACGACGCTGGATCATGCCTTCTTACATAAGAACCGGAAGTACTGTCGTGTTGGGCCCAGCCAGGATACGACTCCATGTACTCTTTCCATGAGATCCCCCTCGCGATCAGCTCGCGGAAGATGTTGTCTGCGTTGACTGGTTGTCCACAACCACTACCTGTGCAATTCCACGGCGCAAAATTAAAGCCCGATCCGCCGGTCAGCCAAAGGTAGTCCAGGAGTGAACCGGATTGATCTGCATGGTAATTGGAAGCAAAGCCATACTGATTGCCTTCGCCGACAAGCCAGGGCATGGGCGTGGTACCACCGGGACAAGTCGGATGACTAGGATCGACGTCACAGAAGGAGTGGTTTTCCAATATCACCAGCACCACATGGCTGGAAGAAGGAATCCCGCCTTGGGCAGAGGATGTGCCGGTGCCGGTAAGCGGCACGCTTTGTGGGCTACCGTTAGCATCGTCGCTCACGCTTATCGCCCCGCTTCTGCCTCCCGTAGAGCTTGGTCTGAACGTTACTTGCAGACTGCAACTGGCGCCTGCTGCAAGGCTCGATGGACAAGTATTGGACGTGATCTGGAAGTCACTCGCATTCACGCCTGTGAGGCTGATTCCGGAAATCGTGAGTGAGGCGTTTCCGGAATTGGTGATCGTCTCCGTTTGCGGCGAGCTTGTCGTTCCAACTAACTGATTGCCAAAGCCAATACCATTGGCGGGGTTGAAAGCCACCTGGGGTTGCGGCGCAGGAGGTGGGGGAGTATATGTAACTTCATTCGACATATGATTCACAACCGAAGGCATTCCCGTAGCTTTCACATAGAGCTGTCGGGTGCCGCTTCCCAGAGTAAGAGTGCTCAGATCGACCGAGTGCGAGCCCCGCGGAAGAGTGGCGACCAAAGTGAGATTCTGGCCATCGCTGGAATCAAAAATGTCATAGTGATGAATTGTTTGCTCACTGCCTGCGGCGCCGAATGAGACGCTCCAGTTCAGGATGGTTCCACTCACGGATGCAGAGAAACCAGTGACGCAATTATCGATTCCTGTTTCGATTTCCGCACCATCGTCATAGTCGTTCCAGGTTGCAACCTGCATGACGGGCAATTGCCTGCTGGTTGAATAATAAGGGCCGGAACCGGGATCATGGTTCTCTTCCAGCATTGAGTTCATCCATGTCAATCCACACGCCTGATCAACGATTCTTCCGCCGGCAGGACTCCAGGCGGCCTGCACGTCATTGAAACCCTTGTAACCAGCGCCCCACACGATCTTCGTCGAGAGATACTGCAGCGAGGTGGCATAAAAATTGTCGAGAGCAGAAAGCTGCTGGTTGCTCTGATTGCTGACCCCTGCATTTGTGGAAGGGGATGCGAACGCGCCGTCGCTCACGTTCGTAGTGTTGTCGTGTGTAAATCCTTCCGCGTTCGGGAATATCAATAATGGGTCTCCATTGTTCGCGTTAAACGGAGCCACACTGCAATTGGTGCCGAGATGTGTGGTCCACTTCCGGATCTGCACCCAGACGTCAGTCCAGGAAGGCGCCGGTCCCGTAAGGGGCAGGCCTGAATAACTCGCCTCATCAATGAAAAATGCGATGACCGGACGCATTGGACCGCCTTGCAATGAATATTTGTAATAGGAGTTATTGCCAAAGTGTTTGCCATTCATGTAGCAGACATCGTTTCGTATTCTGAGAACTATGCAATTTTCAGCGGTGGATGCGTCCGCATTGAGCGCACATGCGTTGCCCCAGGTACCCTTAATATTCGTTGGAGTCACAGCGAACTTCAACGTTCCCCCGTCATACTCAAGCGCATACAGGAGATCACAATTCTGAGGACCGCGGCAGTGGTTAGAAAAGAGGTTAGATTGCAATTGCAATGCGGCATTGTCTTCCCGACTCCCCTGTCCATACCAATCGACAACTGCCCCATTAAATCCGCGTGAAATCATGTCATCCACTTGGCGGGCCATCGTAGTTGCATCGTCGGACGTATAGTTACTGACGATAGTTCCCTGGCATTGTTGCGTTGTTACCCCGTTTGCGTTAGGACCCGCGGACGCGCCGGGCAAGCAAAACCAGTCTTTGAAATTCGCAAATACCGAGGTAGTTGCTCCCGAATAGAGGAGTTCGTGCACATTCTCTTTAGATACGTTTGCAGGAGAAGGATCGTAAAGTGGGGTAAGCACCCCGGCGCGATTGTCTGTTTGCCCAGGAAAAATAGTGGTACACGGCGAGGAAGAGGTGGATGACCCTGCGACACAGGCAGATGTGTTATTGATTGTCTGTGTGCTGAAAGTTGTCGTCTGGGAAAAGGTCGTCAACGGTAACAACATTACTCCTATCAGCAAGATGAGAGTGCGAAGAGTGGATGTTAAGCTGGATGCCTGGGGCATGACTAAGTGCAAGCGTGAGATGTTAAGCACGACTGTTCTCCTATCAGACTAAGATGAGCCAGATTGTGCAAGGCGGAGTAGATGTGCCGGGAAGATCGCATTAGCTCGTCCTTGCGTTGGGAGTATTAGAGTAGATCCACAGCCGTCGTAACGTGGAACAACGACTAGGATTCACAGTGTCGACCATAACAAGGCCACAACGGGAACAGTACGGAGTCTTTGAAATCATCCTCAGATGATCAAGTTGTATGCTGGCGTGCTTCTACTCTGGACTGATTGGTATGAAACGGACGCGTCCTCCCTCCAAACTCATCTCACGGCGGACTAAAATGGGAAGTCGATGGATCTGTGCGATTACGTCGAGACACTGGTGTGGCAAGAGCGATGGATGGACAGAAACGGTCGAAAAGATGGCAACGCGGCATGAATACCTGCGCGCTCCACGCGTGGCTCTCTTCGACGAAAGCGTCGATGATTAGCTTGAATCTCTATGGCTGCGTCGAAGCGAGACGTGAGAAAGATGGGAGAATCATGACATCCAGCCAGCTACTCACGTTCGATTTAAACCCTTTCTCGAAATGATTACCATGAACGCGCTTACGTTGTCAGAACTGGCGGACTTGCTTGTCCAGGTTCGGGGAACATGAGTTATTGCCGCTCGCGCGGCATTTAGCGCCTGATCATTCAAAACTGCACATCAAATGGGATGGTTCTCTATCACTTGAACGTCGAACGGGAACTGCAAGTTACTTCCTTTTACAGAATTCACTGTGATTTCCGAACCTCCGGACTGCTGCGCGCCGTCCACTATCTACTTTGTAACTGAGGGATGGTAGGTCCTATGAGTGGGAAGTGATTGGAGAAACGAGGGACAGCCTGGAGGAATGATGGGACGACGAACGAGGAGGAACGAGGGGACAGCCTGAGAGCCCTATTTCTTCTGACGCCGCATGTTAAACTGGGGCAGATCCGCTGTCCCCAGATCCGCTGGAAGCTAGGAGCTAGCAGCTTCTTATCAAGTTT
>DATEMI010000376.1:0-2238 GCA_035275665.1 Terriglobales bacterium
TCGACGAGGAAGCACGCTCGACACTTACAAAATACGCTGAGTACCTCGAATGCTCTCCGTCACATGTTGTGACGGAAGCCCTGAGACTCGTCCACCGCAAAGACAAAGAGTTTCAATCCTGGCTCTCAGGCCAACACACCAACGAGTCCGAAGGTCAGCGTCACCCACAGAAAGCATCCACGTCGAAAGGAGAATCCTTCCAGCTGCAACTGAAGTAGAAACCATGCATCGCCCGTTCCATCTCGATAAGCGTGAGAACCCAGCGTCCTACCGACGACATGACTCACGCTCTGTAGTTAGCTGGGATGAGTTCTCAGATTGCTCCGGAGGAGGGCAAAAGGAAGAGTCGAGCGCTCGCGCTCGAAGCGAAGCCCCTGCAATCCTTTCAGATAATGCCGTAGACGTCGCGGCCACAGGAGACAAAAAGAATGTCCTTGAAACCAGTGATCTCGAACGCGGGCTGCGTCGGCACAGCGGAGCACGACGTCAAGCATTCGAGCCCCTCCTTGGCAGCGTGCAAGCAGCAAGACTATTGGGCAACATTCACGTGAAAACACTACAACGATACGCGCGACTTGGCAGGCTCCCCGGCTACCAGATTGGAGGCCACTGGTATTTCCGCGCATCAGAACTGGACGCATGGCTTCGTTCTCGGATAAATTCATCTTGCCATTCGTGCCGCTCGAACGAGGAGGCGAAGTGAATGTTCAAGCGGACACGGTATCAGTTCGGATGTGTTGTACGAAAAAGCAGAAAGAAAGGGCCAGACGTTTGGGCTCTGCGTTATCGTGAGCACGGTTCGGCCGGGACCATCGTTTACAAGAGTGCGATTGTCGGAACCGTTGGGCAGTACACAACCGAATCGAATGCAAGAAGGGCTGCTCAGATACTGCTGCTCAAGATCAATGCTGAAAACCCAAACGCTGCGGTGGTGACCTTTGGCGCAGTAATAGACCGTTATCTTGCGGAAGAATTGCCCAATCGGCATTCAACTGCGAGAGGCTATCAATGCTGGCTAAAGAACCACATCCGGCCCAAGTGGGGCGAGTACCCCATCGACCAAATCAAGCCAGTTGCTGTCGAACAATGGCGGTTGGCACGCATTTCGCCACACCTATTCGACCCTGCTCAACGAGTACGGTACAGACGTAAAGGTTCAGCAAGAATTACTTCGGCACGCGGACATTCGCACGACGATGAACATCTACACTAGAGCGGTGCCAGAGCGTCTCCGTGAGGCGAATAGTAAGGTCGTTCGGCTTCTGTTGCCTACCGGGACGTGAGGCATAGTTTTTTGTGGTCCCTCGTGGTCCCTCGTGCGAACGCAAGTATTTCGGAAGAAACAACTTATGGCGGAAGCGTGTGGGAGTCGAACCCACCATTCGACCCGCGAAGGACCGAATCGCCGGCTTTGAAGGCCGGGAAGGTCACCGGACCAATTTCGCCTCCGGAAAGAGTATAGCGGGAATGTGAGGTGCGACCAAAATTGCGGGGCGCGGAGCGATTTGTCGTCGAGACGGATCAAGCGCGGACGGGTTCGGCAGCGGCATGCTTGGTGCGGAGCAACGCGGCAACGAGATTATAAAGCGCGGGAGAGGTGCAGACTTCGTAGTAGATGTGCGTGGAGGGCGCACCGATTTTTCCGTCGCTGGAAAGTTCGCGGGCGAGGCCCTTGCGCAGAACGAGCAATTCCACGGACTCGCCCATGGGAACTTCGCCGTAATAAAGCGTGACGGTTTCCTTGCCCCAGGGAAGATCGAGCTTCGTTTCGATACATTCGAGAGAAATTTCGTCGTAGAGTTTCATGAAACCCTCTTCGTTCAACTCAATGCCGTTGCGGTTGTACCGGACGAGAAATTCGTCGAGCTCTTCGGCGGATGCACCGGCCATCGTTTGCAAAAATTGGAACAAGGCGAAGTGGGATTTTTGATTTCCGAGCATGCGGCGAGCGAGCTTTGCACAGCCGGAAAGGCGATCGGAGAGATTCAGGGCCTTCGAAATCATGACGCGCGATTCGCCGTCGGTCCAGTATGTTGGGGCATCGCCTTGATGCGCAACGCCGAGGCCGAGTTCGAGAGCGGGCAAATCGGATGAAACGGCGCCATCGTTGTAAGAATTGCAGACGTTCAGAATTTGCCGCGCCAAGACGCAGGCTTTCGCGACGGAGCGTGCGTAGGTGCGGCTCGATTCCGTTTCGAAGATAGCCAAAATGATGGCGTCGCCTTCGATAAAAACTTT
>DATEMI010000377.1:0-2674 GCA_035275665.1 Terriglobales bacterium
CCCGACATCGATAACGAGTTGGACCCGCGTTGATGTGAAGACACCTCGTGACCATTTCCTACTTCTTGTCCGGTACCGTCAGCGGAGTGTCCTTGGAATCGACGACGAAGACAGCCAACAGGCTCGCAGGATCCCTGTCACTCGCATTCTCACTGATCCTGTGATGCGCGCCAGGCACCTCGTAGAAGCCTTCCCCGACATGGTAGACTTTAGCCGGCTCATCGTCAAGCTGGCTTCGAATGGCACAGCGATTCCGCAATCGACTGCCAAGGAGCGGAGGATGTGCTTGATAACATGTGTTTTTGAGAGCTTCTGCCGCTAGGAAGAGATTCGGATGGCCTTTTTACTCGCCCCAGAGGCCTATCGCGACACTTTCAAGACGGTGTCTCGATCGTGTGGGACACCGCGGCTCTGGACGAAGGTCTTCGAGAGGTGGGTGTAGCGGGCGAAGGCAACCCTCACGGTGGCGCATGGAGCAGTGCTAAGCGCGGGACCGCATGAATTTCCGCCGCGATCAGTTGAACCCAGAAGGCCATGCTGCGGCCGCGGCGCAACTCGGGCTTGAGGTTGAGGGCAAAGAAGGCATGGAAGATGTTGTAGGCCAGAAAAGCCAACAACAGAAAGCATTCGATAGCTTGGGACTGATGGCAGTAGACGTGATCAGCATACCAGCCGTTGACCAATTCATTGAACCCTTGATTTTCAATGTTCCAACGCAGGTGCGCTAAGTGCACGATCTGCGCGGTGCGTGCTTGCGCCATCGACAAGGTCGTCAGCCATACCCAGGTTGCGGTTTGCGGGGTTTCTTTTTTGGTGAGCTGCGCTTTCACGGTCCAAGATTCCTCGGAGCGCACCACGCGCGTGGTCCCTTTCACATCCGGCCAGGAACGCAGGTCGGGAATATCCCACCACCTACAGCTGCGCGAATGGAAGCTGCCGAGCTGGGGTGGCTGCTGAGCCCACAGACCAGCAGCATCCTGATAAGCATCGCGCCGCTCATCTTTGAGCACCACCAGCGCGTCTTTTCCATGCGACAAGAGAAAGTTCAGAAACGGAGCAACTGCGTAGAGCGCATCGGCCAAAAGCACATCAAAGGCCCGCGGATAGGCTACCAGCACCCGCTCGAGCAAGCGCAAGGCGGTGGTCAGTTCTCCCTCGCCGGCCCTTTGCGGCTCGAGATCTAACAGCAGGCGTAACGCGGGGCGGCCCGGTGGAGACCCGCACAGCAACATCAGCGTCACGTTGCGATGATAGAACTGCATCTGTCCGTTCCCCGTAGTCCGCTTGAGGCATCCGTCACAACAGCGACGATAACTGGCGCAGGTCTCGTGGCCATCGAGCACCGCGACCGCCAGCCCGTGCAGATCGGGTAGGGCCTTGTTTCGTTTCAAGCGGTTGTAAACGTGATGAATCCCTTGTCGCAGGGCAGCGGCGTCCATGCCGGCGACGATGCGCCCCAGACTGTCGGCGCTGCAGAGCGGACCACCCAGCCAAGACTTCCAGAACTTCGCCGCTCGAGTCAGGGCCAGAGCGTTCAGACTCCCGAGTCGGGACCAGTAGATGGCGAGAACTGCTTTTACCACCAAGGAAGTGGAGATCCGTGGAAGAAGGCGGTGATCCGTTACCCGGTCGATGACCCGGGTGGAGAGTTGGAAGATCTTTTCCGCATACGCGAGCAGGCGTCGGAAAACGGTTTTACTCCTTTCTTTGCTTTACCCGTTTCCACTCCAGTTCAGAAATTTCTACCAAGAACTTTTGCAAGGTCTGGTAATCACGGACGGCCTGGCGAACTCGTTCTTCCAACTGTTTCGGCACAAAGATCTGACGCAGTTTGCCTCCCTGACTGTGCACGAGATAAAGAGAGGAATGCAGTTCTCCCGTGGCACATCGACAATTGGGCTTTCCGCATTTTCGGCTGCGCAGCGACAAGCTGCCACGAAGCAGCCGACGACCAGAAACCAGCTGCGCTACGCGAGAACGGAAATTTCGCTCGGCGGCAGAGAGCTGGGCGCGGTTCAGATCGGTGTTCATGTCTGATATATTTACTTATACCAGATCAAACTGTGTGTCAAGGCAAGAATTCAAATGCGAATTTGCCCGTTTGGCAGACTCGCACCAAAAGCTTAGACAGTCCAATCGTTTAAATGATCACAAGAAGCCCGGTTGCGGAATCGCTGATTATGTGATGTACAAGTGTCGCCGTTGCGCTCTGCGACGGACGATGGCACATCGCAGTGCGCGTTTCCGGACTTAGGACTGGAGGGTCCACGAGCTTTCCGGAAGCTGGGGAGGGGCCGGTTGGTTGCGCAAGCACCGAAACTGTGAAGGGCTACGCTGTCAGTATCTTTTTCATGACCGCACCACGACTATGCGATCTCGGCATAGGTAATTCCCCGGATGTGGTACTAGGGTATCCAATCGATTGCGTCTGTCGCGAGAATCACGCAATCTGCTGGGTACGTACGAACGCCGGACAAAACAGGCAACTTCTCACGCCACTCCCTGCCTGGCGTGCGAGCCAATGCGTCGTGAGGCTTGCCCCGCTGCAAAAGGCCCAAGAGGCATGTATTTACATAATCGCCTGGCAGGCAGAAAAGAAAGACGGCTCCCCATCGTAGTGGCGGTGAACCTCGCACCGCTAGAGTCCGGGAATGCCGAAAGGCGCGAAAGAACC
>DATEMI010000378.1:0-5756 GCA_035275665.1 Terriglobales bacterium
GCCGCCTCCACCGCCGGTCACACTGACCAGGCTTAGGTCGATGCCATAGTTCAGAAGCGTTTGGCAAGTTTGCTCCTCGTCCAGGTTCGTTGCGCCGATGAGCTGATCCACCGCGTCGCCCACGCACGTTGCATTCCAGGGCACTTCGGGCATATACCCTCGTGCGTTTGAACCATTCGCGGTGTTCGTGGAATTCCAGTAGGTTGTGCCGCTGTTGTTTGCCCAATTCAGGTCGGTTCCGCCAACCGCGATGTCGTACGGCGTGCTCGAGATTCCGCTGACTGCGAACCCATTTGAAGCCGTGTACGGAGGCGTTCCACCGGCGTCACAGGTTGCCGCTCCCCCATCGCCGGAGGCTACAAACTCAGAGATGCCCTCTGCCGCGCCCTGCTGCCACAGGAGGTCGTAACCGGCGTTTCCCGAGGCTCCCATGTACAGTTCACACAGTCCGTAGCTGAAGCTCATAACGGGCGCGATCGCGTTGTCGATGATGTAGAGTGCTGAAGCGAATGCGCCATCCGTGGATTTGGTGCTCATGGTCGTGACAAAGTCGATTGTGGCGCCCTTGGCGATACCACCCGACCATTCGACATCCAGAGTGTTCTCGAGCCTGTCGCCGGCCGTAGGGTAACCCGGGTCAGCGCCGTTGATGATGACATTGGGAACGTTGGAAGAATCCAAACCGAATGAGGAACGGAAAGTAGCTACGTCACTCAGATTAATATCGCTTCGTCCGGCAATCGCAATCGTCTGGCCCGTACCGTCGATGCCCGCAGTCCACAGCGGCGCAACGTTGTAAATGGTCGCGAAGTCATAAGGGGTCACCAGCTCGAAGGTCCCGTAATCTGAGACAACGCGCAAGAGAGGCTGGGTGATCAGGTTCTGGTTCTCCGGTATCCACTTCCCCGTCCGGGGATCACGATGGAAGGTGCCGAGATCGTGATGCAGGGGCGTCGCCTGAAAATCATTGAGCGAAAAGATGCCGGCAACCACTGGACTCAGAGCCATAGGGATGCTTGGGTCCGAACTGTTGGCAATGTGCTCCTCGCCGTGCACAACGTAGCGATGAATTTCGGTGTGGAAGGCCTGCTGCACGAGGGCAGCTGTTCCTGAAAATTGAAGGAACGTGCGGCCCTTGCTGACACCTTCGACAGAGAATCCGTGACTCTGAAGCCACGAGGTTACGATCTGGATGTCGAGGTCCGACGGGCCATAGAGTGCGCCGAAATCTTCAGGACTGAGCCAATGATGGAAATCGGGAGAACCTGGGTCCAGTTGCCGCTGCAGCAACCCTTCGAGCGCCGCTTCCTGCTCCGGGCTGCGCTGCAGAACGAGCAGCATGCGATCCATCGCCAACTGCGGATCGACCCGGCCCTTATCGAATAAGGGTTTAGCCTCCGGCCGGGTGTTGCCGTGCAGCGTCACCATTTTGCTCTCGTCCACGGGCAGAACGACGCGCGACGTGGGTTGCGGCGTTGCAATCGGGCTTTGACCGAAGATGCAGCCGCAGGCGAGGGTTCCTGAAGCGAGGAGGGCGCACACTGTTCTCTTACCGCTGAAAGTCATCGCAAATCACCTCAAGGCCTGAGCCCGTGCCGGTGAGAGAGCTATGCGTCAACAGACTTCCAGCCCTCGCGGTTTGCCCACAGCGACACGTAGCTAACCACCTCGGCGTCCCCTCGCGGCGGGACTGACACTGAATCAGAGGTCGGCAGACTTGCTAGCGATAATGGCGATGTCTCCACAAAAGTGCAAGGGAAAAAAGGCCGAATCCCAGGGTCCAGAACCCCGGGTTGTAACTCACAAAGCGGGTGCCCCTCGCTGCCGATTACCGTTCGACCATTCGCCAGGAATCCTGAACAGATATGGGACCTTGGTTCCGCGACGGTTGCCGTGCCGATACTCGACTGCGCCTATTGGCCTAAAACAGCGCTCGCGGTAGTGGGCAACGTTGGATTGCCGACCGCGTCCTGCCGGCGATCAACCCCCGGGAGCACTTCGCAAATCTGAACGGGAGAATGAGGCAGCCCGACCACGCGAAGCGTACAACCGGCACGCGTGAGCAAGAAATCGGAGCAGTGCCCCTCCGTTCATCCAGGCTCTGATGACCATGTAGGGTGGATAGGCGAGATAGCTGAAAATCAGCCTGCGTTTTGCAGGCGATGAAGGGTGCGTTCCCTGTGAGGCAATCTTCGCCGGACCTGGGAGGCGGTCGGGAACCACCGCTCTCCATAGAATCTTCTTCCGTCCTTCCGATGTCTCAGCAAACAGGATCTGAAGTAAACGGCCCTCGCGTGTGCGACGAAATTGACCTTCCAGTGGCGTGCAACCACAGTTCTCGATCCATGCCTTCACCTGCGGGGCAAGCGAATCGATCTCGGATTGGACCGTATCCGAAACATTGCATGCGAACCAGGCGACTGCCAGGGAGAATGCCGTTGCCTGCATACTTCGCAGGCGTGGCGAGTGCAGGCTAGTCCACTCTCTCCAGAACGCGTCATTGTTGACCTGTTTGTCGAGGAAGACGCCCAGCTCTCGAACGTGATTCGCCCGAGAATCCTCGTTGAAAACATCGCGGAGAATGTGCATCGCAAAATAACCCACGTGATCCACGCGGTGAAGCGCAGGGAACTTCAGGTTTTCACAGGCACGGAGCCTTCGCCTGTTCCAGAACTCATCAACTTCCGGAATCGCGATCGACGAGACAGACTCGTTCCAAAAGCAAAAATGAACTTCTATCGCCGGCGGCGTGTCGGGATCGTACATGTCACCGCGCCACTTCCACGCTCCGAACCGGAGCAGGGTCGGTACGTGATCCGCCAGATGGTAACTTTTCTCCGCGTAGCAGGGAGCATACCCAATCTCCTGGAGACAACGTACGGCAGATGCAATCTGATCACGTGGCACATAGAAATCGATGTCGCATTGCCTTCGTAACTCTGGGTGGGGCACAAAATCCGGCGCCTGCGCGAAGCCCTTAAGGACCACATAGTCCACGCCATTGGTATCGAGGGTTGCGGCAGCTTCGCGGTACGCCGCTCGTACGTGTCTCCAGTTTTGCGCGGTGTCAGCCAAATTGCCTTCAAGCCGCTCACGCACCCAACACGGGACCCGGGAATGTGCCTCTTGAGCGAAAGGCAGTGTTAAACGTGAACGATCCATCATCGGAAGCAATTCGCGCCATTCTTCCTCGCTTAGAGACCGCAACAGTCTCGGGTCCGAGTCATGCAGCTGCATTGCCATAATTGCTGCGGCAAACGGCGCCGGCACCCGTGCTGCTACACGTCCATTGATACGGTGCGCTCTCATTGCGCGTGTTTCCTTTGCTTACAACTTCCGGGTTCGCGGTTCGAGAAGTGGCACGGGCCGCCGAGTCTCTCGGCAAATGGCGCGAACATGCAGGGTTGACCCCATCCTTCGTTGTCCGTCTGCGCCTCGACCGCCCTTCTGGGCAGGTCATACAGCCGGTGAGATATCTGTGCTCCCGAGGTAACGAATCGCATATCAATGACAGGCGGTAGACGACGCGCCAGGTGCAAAGAAGGTTAGAGGACCGCTGACGGTGCGATTGTCACGCAAGTTTCGATATCGGGTAATTTGTTTTCCGCTCAAAGCACTAGAAGTGCATTCCGGCACAAGAACAGTGGGCGCGCTCGCTGGAGGATAAATGACGCGAGATTGACAACTTACTGACAATCGCCACAGCGCTCTCCTGAATACTTGCGATCAGTTCCGGGCGTTCCCGGTCAATAAAGAGGTGATCCTCGATGGCAAGATTCAGTACTGTTGGCGCACTCCTCGCGATACTGACTGCACTCTGTGCAGCCGCCCAGACACCCGGGACCGGAGCCATCTCAGGAACCGTCTTCGATCCGGCGCATCGAGTGATCGCCGGAGCCGATGTGAGTGCGCTTGATCTGTCAACCCACACGGCGCGCACAGCAAAAACCGGCCCCGAAGGCGACTTTCGTATTGCTCTTCTCCCTCCCGGCGACTACTCCCTAACGATCACGGCTGCAGGATTCGCTGCCGGGACAATCGGCTCAGTGCAGGTCGCGGCGGGCGAGGTTCACTCTCTCGAAGCGACCCTCTCTGTCGAAAAGGCGACGACGGAGGTGAAGGTCTCAGCCAGCCAGCAGATTGTGGACCTGGAGAGTTCAACCCTCGGAAGTCTTGTCGATCGAAGAACAATCGATTCGCTCCCACTGGCAAACCACAATTTCACACAGATCCTCGGGCTGTCGCCGGGCGTGGTTGTCGACCTGCCCAACGCAGCGCAGCCTGGGTCCGGGACGCAGAATGTTGCTTCAAATGGCGCAACTCCAACCGCGAACAATATCCAGTTCAATGGTGTGGACGCCAATAATCTCGTTGAGAACTCGGCCGCTACGGCCGGCACCTCCGAAGTGGGAGTTGCGATTCCGGCTGTCGATACGATTCAGGAGTTTCGCGTACAAACGGCAAACTTCGATGCGGCGTATGGCCGGGGCAGCGGAGCCAATGTTGACCTGGTGAGCCGGGGCGGAACGAATTCCCTGCACGGAAGTGCATGGGAATTCGTGCGCAATAACATCTTCAACGCCAACGATTTCTTCTCGAAACTGGCTAACCAGAAGCGTCCGGACCTGAAACAGAACCAGTTCGGAGCTGCTCTTGGTGGGCCTATCCGCAGAGACCGGGCTTTCTTCTTCGCGGCATATCAGGGACTGACCGAGGTGAACGGGTTCGGAGACGAGCAGACGCCAATCCTGCCGCGTCTTACATCCGACCGCTCCGCTGCTACGCTTGGAGCGCAGTTCTGTCCTGCAGGCCATCTCAACGCGTCGGGACAACCCGCAGCAGGCTACTTCACGGCGGCGGGAGGCACTCAGGTAGCGTGCGATGGTTCGAACATCAATCCCGTCGCGCTTGCGATCCTCAACGCAAAGCTGCCCAACGGGCAGTTCGCCATTCCAAACCCGCAGATTCCCCTGCCGCCGAGCGGCCCCAATGCTTCCGATCAAATGCCGATTGGAGAATCGACCTTTGCCTTCCCGACGCGCTATCGCGAAGATCAGGCGACGCTCAACCTCGATCAGGTTCTGAGTCGCCGGAACACGCTGGCAGAAAGGTTCTTCTACTCTCGTGCTCCGCTGCACCTGCCGTTCGCGTTTCCTGCTGCCAACCTGCCGGGCTGGGGCACAGATGCGCTGAGCCGCAACACCATGTTCGTCATCACCGATACGCATGCATTTAGCTCCGCTCTCACAAACATTGCGCGCTTTGGCTACACGCGATTCGACGGTGTCTCGCACATACAGCACCCGCTGGCGGCCGACGCAGTTGGTGAAGGAGTGCCCACGGGACCGGCGCACGCCACCCAAAATATTCCGGGCTTGATTGTGGGAGGTTTCGGAGGTTTCAGCATTGGCGATGCGGGAACACCGTTCCAGTGGGAGGTGACGAACACCTTCATCTGGCAGGACACTTTCGCTCTCACACGGCGCAATCACAATATGCGCTTCGGCGTTGAGTTTAAGCGCCACGAGATCGCCGAAGAGCAACCCTTCAGCGTGGACGGAGTGCTGCTCATCGCCACATTTCAGGATTTTCTGCTGGGAGAGAGCGCCGCGCAGAACGGCAGCCCCTTCGGGCTGAGCAACGTGACCGTCAGCAACGCAGGCGGCGGAATCTACAGGAGAAACGAACGTTTCACAGATTTTGCCGGTTTCGCCGAGGACTATATCCGCGTGACGCACCGGCTTGTCGTCACCACA
>DATEMI010000379.1:0-4827 GCA_035275665.1 Terriglobales bacterium
CAGCGAACTTGCTCATCGCGTGCAGTAAGTTCTTTCTTTGTGGCGGTATCCAGCGAGAGGGGTTCTGGAGCCGACGATCGGACTTGAACCGATGACCTGTCGATTACGAATCGACTGCTCTACCAACTGAGCTACGTCGGCCCTCGATTTTCATTTTAGCGTTGACTCTCTGGAATCGCCAAGCATCTGCCAATTCTCGTGTCAGCGCCGGGGAACGCGCCTGCCGGAACTGCGCTCGGGTGAAGCGCCGTCCATGCCTCCCTCAATCGGTGTGCGTGTGCATGGGTTTATTGCGTAGGTGCTTGCGAGATCGCGAAGCAGGTTTGAGCTTTTTCTCCCGGAGTCCCGCATGTGAGCCTCAATTCGGCCCCTTGCGGACTATTGGGGAACTCCAATGTGAGCGTTTGCCCTGCGGCATCGAACGATACTGCCGTCAGCGATTTTCCGTTCAGGGAAATCGTTTTTGGCTGCTGCTTCACACCGTAAATCACGGTTTTTATTTGCGTGAACCAGGGCACGAACGCTCCTTTTTGCGGCGAGATTTTGATTCGCATGGCATCTTCATAGCCCTCGCATGAATAATCGACGCGCAGGTACTTGCCCTTTGTGTAGTCGAAACTCACGCCATCATCCATATATAGCGATCCCTGGCAGTTTCGGTCGGGATAGACACGGAGTTCAAGCGGGCCCTGGGGCTTTTCCGCCGTATCTTGCACCAATGGCTGACGGGGAATAATCGCGCCGCCACGCACATAAACGTGCAGCGTATCGAGCGCGGGCTGCACTTTGATTTCTCCCGGTTGAAGCTGCCTTCCCGTCCAGTAGTCGTACCAGAGATTTCCTGCGGGCAAAATCGTCCGATATTCCTGCGCGAACTCGTAAGGCTCGGGAGCGACGAGCAGATCGTGTCCGAAGAGATACTGGCTGTTGGCCCAGTCACCTTCTATGACGAGAGGCTCCTGGTCGGGATATTCGAGGAACATGGGACGCATGAGCGGAATTCCATCTCGCGTCGCTTCTTCGATGCTGCTGTAAATGTATGGCAGCAGGCAATAGCGCTCTTCGATGTAGCGCTTGCGAATGGCTTCGTGCTGAGGCCCATTTACCCAGGGCTCCTGGTCGTTGGTGCCTTTTTCTGTGTGATCGCGGTCGATTGGATTGAAGGCTCCGAGTTCGAGCCATTTCGTCAGCAGATCGGGTTGCGGACTGCCCTTGTACCCGCCGATATCGGCTCCCACAATGGGAAATCCGCTGATTCCCATGTTCTGCAACATGGGAACAGAAATGCGCATGTGGTTCCAGGTGCTTGAATTATCGCCGGTCCAGGTGGCGGCGAAGCGTTGGCCACCAATGTAAGTCGCGCGTGTCAACACAAACGGACGCTCATTCGGACGCAGCTTCAGCAGTCCGTCATGCGTGGCTTCAGAGTTAAGCATGCCGAGCACGTTGTGTATCTCACGCTGCGTTGTTGTGCGCGACGGCTGTCCCGGTTCTTCGATCCGATCGAGTGCTTCCACTGGAATCGTTTTGCCGGGAACTTCGAAGACCGCAGGCTCGTTCATGTCGTTCCAGAACCCTGATACGCCGTCTTTCGCAAACTCGGAGTACAGATTTCCCCACCAGTCGCGAACGGCTTTGCGGGTGAAATCAGGAAAGACACTTTCTCCCGGCCAGACTTTGCCGACATAATCGCTGCCGTCCGGATTCTTGATGAAGGCGTCGATGGCTTTGCCCGAATCGTATGGCGCGTATCCCGGCTCCTGCTTGATGTGAAGATCGGTGATGGCAATGGTGTGTACGCCTTCTTTCAGGAAATCCTGAACCATGCCGGCAAAATTCGGGAATCGCTCCGGATCGACGGTGAAGACTCGATTTTCATTCTGATAATCGATATCGGTATAAATGACGTCCAATGGAATCTTCTTCTGCTTGAACGTGCGCACCACTTCGCGCACTCTCGATTCGGGAAAATAGCTGTACCGGCACTGCTGAAATCCAAGGCTCCAGAGAGGAGGCAGCGGTGCCCGGCCGACAAGGGCGGTAAACGTACTCACCACCTGCTTGGGGCGAGGGCCGTAAATGAAGTAGTAATCGACTTCGCCGCCGGCAGCTCCGAACGAATATTCGTCAGGCGATTCTTTGCCCAAATCCCAATGCTGGCGGAAGGTACTGTCGAGAAAAATGCCATAGCTGATCCCTTTGCGAAGCGTGAGCAGGAAGCCGAGCGTCTTATAAAGAGGATCGGTCGATTCCTGCCAGCCATAGGCGTCGGTGTTCCACATGGTGAACGCCTGATTGCGATGGTCGAGGGGGCCAGCTTTGTCGCCGAGGCCAAAATAGTGCTCGTCCTCCGGCATAATGCGATGGACAGTAAACTCATCGCCACGCCATGTGATCGACGCCGAATCGCCGGCGATGAGAGTGCCATCTGCTCCCAGAAAACTCACTTTAGAGCTATGCCTATCCACGCGAATGCGAAGCGCTGCGGTATCTACTTCGACGGCATCAGCACTCTCCTGCGTCTTCGCCGAAAAAGATTGTTGCTCTCCTGCAGGTGTGGGCAGCACAGCATAGGAATACTTGGGCGCGAATTCGTTGGCGCGCGTTGCACGGATGCGAATGACGTCATCCTGCAATGCACTGATTTGCAACCGGCCATTTTCGCTCTCGATCTCCAGTCCTTCTGTAACTGGATGAACAGCTCTCACCGCCCCTAGTGCTACCGGCGCCGCAGGTTTGGCGGTCGCTGGTGGCGGCACCTGGGCTTGGGGAGCGTCGCTGACATTCAGCGGAGTAGATGTGGTCTGGCCATAAAGGAATGAGCACGCGCAAAGAACAAAGGCAAAAAATCGGATCATAGGTCGTATCGAGTGCAAATGGGGAAGGTAGGACACCAATGCACAGTTGTCAACGAGAGACGTTAACTGTACTGGCTACTACGCCGCGCGTTGCTGTCCGCCTCGCGATTCATCGAGGGTTACGTTCAGCGTCAGCCGTTGTTTACCGCGATAAATGACAACCTTCACAGAATCTCCGGCATGGTGGTTATCCAAAACATTGGCGATGTCCTGTGGGGTCTGAATGTCCTGATCATCAATTTCGACGATGAGGTCTCCGCCGATGTAAATAGGAATATTGCCCAAGTAGGCACGCTCACGCCCGCCGCGCAGGCCGGCGCGATCGGCCGCGCCACCGGGTACGACCTGCTGAATCAAGACTCCCGCATCGGCCGCGAGACCTAATTGGTCTGCGAGTTCCGGACCAATCGGAAGCAGGCCGGCGATTCCCAAACTGGGACGACGAACGCGCCCGAACTCCACCAGGTCATTCAGCACCGCCTTAGCCGAATTAATGGGAATGGCGAATCCTACCCCTGCGCTCTGCTCGGCGCCGCCGGTCAGGATCATGCTGTTGATACCGATCACTTCGCCGTGGGAATTCAGCAACGGGCCGCCGGAGTTACCGGGATTAATCGCGGCGTCGGTCTGAATCGCTTGATCAATGGCATTGCCCTCCGGACCGCGCACTGATCGGATTGAACTGATGATGCCGCGCGTCATCGTGCCGCTCAGGCCAAAAGGATTTCCGATCGCATAAACTTTCTGTCCTACTTCGAGCGTCTTAGAATCGCCGAGAACTGCGGGCGTAAGATTTTTTGCGGCTATCTGGAGAACAGCCAGATCCTTCTGGCGATCCGAGCCGATTAAATCCGCGCGATATTTCTTTTTGTTCGAAAGCGTGACTTCCACCTGCCGCGCGCCGGCGATCACATGATAGTTGGTCAGGATATGACCATCGCCGTCGATGATGAAGCCGGAGCCTTGTCCTTGCTGCGGAACAGCTCCGTAAAAGAAGTCGAAGGCTACCGCAGTAGAAGTGATGTTTACGACTGCTGGGATCACCTTGCGATATACGTTGATGTTGTTCTGTTCTTCCGGATCAAGCGGCGGAGGCGTCGCTGCCTGTGTGATTTCAATTTTGGTCGGGCGAGCGATCGTGCCATCAGTGAACGGCAGATGGAATCCCGCCCCACGTCCGTGAGTGGTAACGAAATAAAAGCCAAGCACAAGCGCGGCGGAAAAGATAAGCGGACGCAATATCTTCATAAGGGAACTCACCAATGTGAGGCGATTGGGCCTGACATAGCCAAGGCTTGGAGTTCTTTGAATATTGTAGTGACCTGGCGCTCGGTTTCGGCGAGAGAACCGGAATTGCCGATCACGTAGTCGGCTGCAGCCACCTTCTCAGATTCCGATAACTGGGCTCCGAGCCTCCGCTCAGCATCGCGCAATGCTCTTTCCAACTCCTCAGTGTTGGACACAGCAGTGCCGAGCACGCGCTGAGCAAATCGTTCGAGCTTTTGCTCGCGATTGCTGGTGACTACGATGAGTTTGTCGAAGTACTTGCCCATGCCGGCCTCGAGGATCAGCGCGGCTTCAAAAATCAGAACTCCCTTGGGATCGAACTCACTCATTTCACCGAACCATTGCTGCATCCGAGCAGTTACCGCAGGGTGGACAATCGCATTCAATTCCTTTACGCGCTCACCTTCAAATGCCAAAGCCGCCAGTATAGGGCGATTGATCGTTTTGTCAGAATTGATGACGGCATCCCCAAAGTGGCGCACCACTTCTTCGTACGTAGGCTGATCGGGCCTCATCAATTCGTGCGCGATTTTATCAGCGTGCATCAGGTAAGCTCCTCGCGAAGCGAACATCTGTGCTACGACTGTTTTTCCGCTGGCGAGCCCTCCGGTAAGACCGACGCGCAGGCTCATGCAATGCCCCGTCGCATCTTCGCAGCTTTCACGGTGTTCGACATCAGCAT
>DATEMI010000380.1:0-11717 GCA_035275665.1 Terriglobales bacterium
GGACGTGTGAATCTGCGCGTGCAACAGTTCCGAGTGGAGGTCGAGACCAAGACCCGCGACAATGTCTTCGTCAAAGTGATGGTGTCGGTGCAGTATCAAGTTCTGCAGGACAAGGTTTATCAGGCCTATTACAAACTGCAGTCGCCTGGAGAGCAGATCACGTCCTACGTCTTCGACTCGGTGCGTTCGCAGGTTCCCAAAATGGCAATCGACGATGTCTTCGAAAAGAAAGACGATGTTGCCGATGCGGTGAAACAGGAACTCTCGTCGGTGATGAACGATTTTGGCTACATCATCATCAAAGCGCTTGTGACCGATGTCGACCCCGATCCCAAAGTGAAATCGGCGATGAACGACATCAACGCCGCCCAGCGAGAGCAGGTCGCAGCGCAGGCGCGCGGAGAAGCGGAGAAGATCCTCAAAGTGAAGCAAGCCGAAGCCGATGCCGAAAGCAAAGCACTGCAGGGTAAAGGCATCGCCGATCAGCGGAAGGCAATCATCAATGGATTACGCGAATCCGTCGAGGCATTCAAAGAGAGCATCGAAGGCGCGCAAGCCAAAGACGTGATGGCACTGGTTCTGATGACGCAATATTTCGACACGCTCAAAGAAATCGGTTCGCAGGATAAGAGCAACACCATCCTGATGCCGCATTCCCCCGGCGCAATGATGGACTTCTATCAGCAGATTCAAAACGCGACGCTCATCGGCAGCGAGGCTGCGGCGAAGGTGCAGGCCGCGGCGGCGGGAGGAAAGAGCTAAAGCATAGTTCGGAAGAGGGAAGCCAAAACCGAAACGGCACCACTGATGATGATTCAGCGGGCAATAGAGATTCGGCTCGAAACCAAGCTCTGTCATCCTGAAGCGCATCTGTTGCGCGAAGGATCTCCCGCGATGCATCAATCTTAGTTTGCCATCAGTGTGGCTCCTCCACCAATAAACCGCAATGATGGGCCGAAGAGCCAGGCGAGTGCATTTCACGCTGAGACATTCCGGGAGGTCCTGAGTCCGCCCAAGGCGGACTCAGGATGACAAGATTTAAAGAGTGTCGGGATTCTTCTTTCAGCGAATCCATGAACCCGCACGAATACTGATCAATTCTGATATCGGCAAAGCTTGATGTTAGAGCGGAATATTTCCGTGCTTCTTGGGTGGGTTTTTGTCCCGTTTCGTGTCAAGCATCTCTAAGGCGTCGATCAGTTTCTTGCGCGTCTCACGCGGGCGGATGACTGCATCGATATATCCACGTTCGGCGGCGACATAGGGATTCGCAAAGCGCTCGCGAAATTCGTCGATCTTCTTGTTGCGCTCGCGTTCGAGAATCGCGGTGCGCTCGGCTTCTGTCTTGCCCATCTGCGCAGCGCGTTCCAGCTCGCGCTTGTAGACGATGTTCACCGCTCCTTCCGGCCCCATGACCGCGATCTCTGCCGTCGGCCAGGCGTAATTCACGTCCGTGCGAATGTGTTTGGACGACATTACGCAATAGGCTCCGCCGTAGGCCTTGCGGGTGATGACTGTCATTTTGGGAACGGTCGCTTCCGCAAACGCGAAAAGCAGCTTTGCGCCATGACGAATAATGCCGCCGTACTCCTGCTGGGTCCCGGGAAGAAATCCGGGAACATCTTCAAACGTGACCAGCGGAATATTGAAGGCATCGCAGAACCGCACGAATCGTGCGCCTTTATCCGACGCGTTAATGTCGAGCACGCCCGCGAGAAACGCGGGCTGATTCGCCACCACGCCGACTGGGCGACCATTCAACCGCGCAAATCCAACCACTAGATTCTTCGCATACAGCTCCTGCACTTCGAAGAAGTAGCCGTCGTCGACTACGCGCGTGATCACGTGCTTGATGTCGTAAGGCTGATTGGAAAGCGCGGGAACGATGCTATCGAGTTCAACATCAGCGCGATCGATAGGATCATCGGTAGTCCGTCGCGGCGGATCGTCGAGATTGTTCGATGGAATGAAGCTCATCAGCTCGCGGATCATCGACAGGCACTCGGCATCATCATGCGCGAGAAAGTGCGCCACGCCCGAAGTTTCATTGTGGGTCGCGGCACCGCCAAGCTGGTCCTTGGTGACCTCCTCGTGCGTAACAGTCTTGATCACGTCCGGACCAGTCACGAACATGTACGAGGTTTTGTCGACCATGAAGATGAAGTCGGTAATCGCAGGCGAGTAGACGGCACCGCCGGCACACGGTCCCAAGATCGCGGAAAGCTGAGGCATTACGCCGCTCGCCAGGGTGTTACGCAAAAAGATATCGGCATACCCGGCGAGAGACATCACGCCTTCCTGAATGCGTGCGCCGCCGGAATCGTTGAGCCCGATTACCGGCGCACCAACGCGCATCGCCATGTCCATGATCTTGACAATCTTCGCTGCATTCGCTTCCGAGAGTGAGCCTCCGAAAACGGTGAAGTCCTGAGCAAAGACAAAAACGAGCCGTCCCTCGATGCGGCCATAACCGGTGACAAACCCATCCCCGAGAACCTTCTGCTGATCCATGCCGAAATCGCTGGCACGGTGCGTGACAAAACGATCTGTTTCCTCGAAGGTTCCCTCGTCCAGAAGGAAGTTGATGCGCTCTCGCGCTGAGAGCTTCCCTTCTTTATGCTGCCGCTCGCGCCGTTCAGGTCCGCCGCCGGCTTCGGCAGCGGTGTCACGACGCTTCAGGTCTTCCAGCTTTTGCTCAAGATTCATCGCAAGGATTATAGAGGTCGAAGAGAATTCCTAGACTAGTCGGTGGAATTCGTACCATCCATGCAGACTCGCGCGGATTTATCAGACGCGAGCCCAGTGTCCGGCTTCAACTTCTCTCAGCGGCACATCGGCATATTGCCGTGCTTCGATCATTACCAGCGCTCGATCACGTCGGCTGCGTAAAGTCGGGATCGCATTGAGCAATCCGCGCGTGTATTCATGCGCGGGGGCTTTGAAGACCTGGCGCGCGCTGCCGCTCTCTACCATCTGTCCGCGATACATCACGGCGACGCGATCGGAAACCTGCGAGACAACGCCGAGATCATGTGAGATGAATAGCATTGAGAGGGCAAACTTCTCGCGCAACTGCGCCAGCAACTCGAGAATCTGCGCCTGCACGGTTACGTCGAGCGCCGTCGTAGGTTCGTCGGCGATCAGCAGTTGCGGACGATTCACGATCGCCATGGCGATCATCACGCGCTGTCTCTGTCCTCCGGAAAGCTGGTGCGGATAATCGCGCGCGCGGCTTGCAGGATCGGGAATGGCAACGTCGCTAAGCGCTGCCACAGCTCGGTCGAAGGCTTCTTTTCGGCTGACGCGCTCGTGAGCGAGCACGGCCTCGGCAACCTGGTCGCCGACGCGCATCAGCGGATTCAGCGCCGTCATTGGTTCCTGGAAGATCATCGCGATCGCTTTTCCGCGTAGCTCGCGCATCTTCTCTTCCGGAGCGCTCAGGAGTTCTTCTCCGGAGAAGCGAATGCTGCCACTGACGCGCGCTTGTGGAACGAGCAGCCGCATGATCGCCAGCGACGTCACTGACTTTCCGCTGCCGGATTCACCGACGAGGCCGAGTGCTTCGCCTGATTGAATCGAGAAGTTCAAATCGCGCACCGCGCGACTCGAGCCAAAACTGATATCGAGATGCTCTACGTTGAGGAGCGGCATATCGGCGGATTGGCATTCATAACACATTCAATGCGGTTTCACCACGGAGCACGGAGAGCACAGAGGAATTGAGAGGCGGTGATGTTCGAGGTCGTGAACGGCAGCTGCTTGTCTCAGGTTATTAACCCAGCCGTCCGCACGCAGAACAGAACCGAAAGCAAGCGGCCATACGTTAGCCCGAAGGGCGGAATGTATTAGCCCACGTGCGTAAGCCGTGGGTAAACTAAGAAAATCTTTCGAGCCCATCGGGCGACATAGTTTTACCGACGTGAATGAAAATCCGTGCCGCCCTCCGGGCTCAGCCTCCTGGCATCCTCCACCCACGGCTGACGCACGTGGGCTAGCACATTCCGCCCTTCGGGCTCGTGTTGATCTGATCTGCCTTGTACTACTCATTACGCACATCCCTTACTCGCATCCCATTTGGGACTCCCGATGCTTGGATTAGCTTGGGACAGCCATTATCAAGGCGAGTGCTGGAGAGGCCTTTTTCCTGTAACCTGTCCCGTTCCTGTACCCTGCTTCTCCGGAGACGCCATGTTTCGTGCAATTCTGCTGTGCTGTGCTCTTACCAACCTGCTGTTGGCCCAACCCGCAACGCAAGCGAGTCCGTCTTCTCAGAAGCATCCGTTCACATTCGAGGACATGATGGCGCTGAAGCGCATCGGCGATCCGCAAGTATCGCCGGATGGGCGCTGGGTCATCTTCTCCGCCGTGCACGTGAACTTGGAGGAGAACACGCGCAGGCCGCATCTGTGGATCGTGCCCGCTGCCGGAGGCGAATCGCGGCAGCTCACGGCCGGACAAGCCGGCGAAAATCGCGGGCGCTTTTCTCCCGACGGCAAGAGCATTCTCTACACATCGGCAGCCGTGGGAGGCTCGCAAATCTGGGTGTCGGCATTCGATTCCCAATCCGGCACTCTCACCGGCGAGGCACGACAGCTTACTTCGCTTTCCACCGAAGCTGACGGCGCGCTCTGGGCTCCGGACGGCAAGAACATTCTTTTCGTCTCTGAGGTTTATCCCGAGTGCAAAGACGACGCCTGCAACCGAAGCCGCGACGAAGCGATGGCCAGGTCGCCGGTGAAGGCCAAGATTTTTACGCGCCTTTTCTACCGCCATTGGTCGAGCTACACGCGTTCCAAGCGCAGCCATCTTTTTGTGGCTCCGGCCGCCGGAGGCACGCCGGTAGACATTACTCCCGGCGATCACGATGTTCCGCCTTTCAGCCTCGGCGGCCAAGACCTGTACGCCATCTCTCCTGACGGGCAGGAAGTTGCCTTCACCAGCAACATCGACGAAGTAGAAGCGACGAGCACGAACAACGAGGTGTTTGTTGTTCCGATTACGGGAGGAGCTCCGAAGAAGATTTCCAGCAGTCCAGGCAGCGATTCCACGCCGCTTTACTCTCCCGACGGTCGCGACATTGCCTATCGCTCGCAGGCGCGGGCCGGTTATGAGAGCGATCGCTTCCGCCTGTTTCTCTACGATCGCAAGAGCGGGACGACAAACGATCTCACCAGGAACTTCGATCGCTGGGTGGATGCCTTCGCCTGGGCTCCCGATTCCTCGGCCATTTATTTTGTGAGCGAAGACCACGGAACGGCTCCGCTGTGGCGGGTCGTGGTGAATGGAGGCGAGCCGCAGAAGATTGTTGCCGCCTTCAACGATGAGCCGACAATCTCGCCCGACGGCCACACCATCTTCTTCAGCCGCATGTCAATTGCGGCTCCAAATGAGATCTATAAAGCTGCGATTCCCATATCAGGAATTTCCGAAGGTCAGCAGCTCAGTCATGTGAATGATGGAGTCCTCTCAACGGTTGAGATGGCTCCGCTGGAATCGTTTGAGTTCACGGGAGCCAATAAGACAAAAGTTCAGGGCTTTCTGCTCAAGCCTCCGGGATTTAATGCTGCCAACCAATATCCGGTGAAGTTCCTCATCCACGGTGGCCCACAGGGCGCATGGGGAGACGATTGGTCGTATCGCTGGAATCCGGAGCTGTTCGCGGCGAACGGGTACGTGGTCGTGATGATCAATCCGCGCGGCTCGACCGGCTACGGACAGAAGTTCATCGACGAGATCAACGGTGACTGGGGCGGCAAGCCGTATGTCGACCTCATGCGTGGCCTCGATTATGTCGAGAAGAGCTATCCGTTCATCGACAAAGACCGTGAGTGCGCGCTCGGCGCATCGTATGGCGGATACATGATCGATTGGCTGCTCGGACACACGAACCGCTTCAAATGCCTGGTCTCGCACGACGGCATGTTCAACGACGTTTCCGCTTTTGGAACTACCGAGGAGCTCTGGTTCAATATGTGGGAATTCAAAGGCACCCCCTGGACAAATCCGACTACATATAAGAAGTGGTCACCGAATCTGTCGGCGCCGAAATTCAAAACGCCAACTTTGGTGGTACACGGACAGCTCGATTACCGCCTCGATGTCTCAGAAGGATTTCAGCTCTTCACCACACTGCAACTACTGAAGGTGCCATCAAAGATGCTTTACTTTCCCGATGAAGGGCATTGGGTGCTCAAGCCGGAAAACAGCCGGCTCTGGTACAAGACGGTGAATGACTGGGTGGATCAGTGGATCAAGAAGCAGTGACGAAGCAGGCCCGAAAAACGCTTGCAATCATCGTGCTTTGTGGCGGCTGCGGAGCAGTCGCTCAGAAGCTGCCGGATGATCTTCCGCGCCAGGTGGCTGTTAGCGCGATTGATGAAAAGTCCTTTCCTGAGGAACAGCTCAACAAACGCTGTCAAGGAGTTCGTCCGCAGCTCGTAGCCTTTCGTGTCACCGTCGACGATGCCTCCAATCTGGTGAGCATAGTGCCGGTAGATGAGCAGATGCCGACCGATCTCCTCGCGCAAATCAAGAAGTTGAAGTTTGTTGAGGTCAAACTGAACGGCGCACGCGTGGCATGGAGCAGCACCGTTGGTCTCTGTTTTCTGGATGAGCCACGGATCGTCGCTGCCTGCGTGCCGTCCGACACGCCTGCAGATGCTCCCAGCCGGATTAGGATTCTGGGACGTGGCAAGGAGAAATACCTGCCTCTGCGGCCCAAAGGATACCAAGTGATCACCGCGCCTATCGATTTCCCCGCTCCAGGCAGTCCTTCAGATCGCCAGGGATTATTCCGCACGCGCGTTCTAATAGACGGAACTGGCCACATCACAGATGTCAGAGTTGCATCAGGATCTCCGGAGATCAGAGCTGCTATCTCAAACTCGATAAGAAAATGGAAATATGAACCGCTTAGCTGGGAGGGCAAGCCCATGGAGGTGGAGGTAAGTTTCGAGATCAACTACACGTATATGCAATGAGCGCATACCGGCTGCAGCTTCCGGCCGGTGCTGGTCTCCTTTTCTAAACCTAGGCAGGCTGTTACTGCTTTTCTAACGGTGCGTAATATCCCTGACGCGCGTGTACTTTCAGCCGGGTTCCATTCCGTGTAGCGAGAAGCGCGATCTTGCGATAACGGCCGTTTGCTTGAAAAGTGGCAGGTTTATACGCAACCAAATACCGGCTGCGGATCACATCCCGCAGCCTTTCAAATGTCTTATCCAGCGAGCGCATCTCGCCCGGGAACATCGCTTCACCCCCGGTACGATTGCTGAGTTCCTGCAAGACTTTGTCCGCATCCGTTTTCCCAAATTGTTGCAGATCCTGGTAATCTTTCGTGCTAATTACGTACACGGTCACTCCAGTGTTCTCTGCATCGTGCACCGCCTGGCGCAAGCTTGTCCTGCTTGCGTTGTCTTCTCCGTCGGTCAGGACAACCAATACATTGGCTACCCGTTCTTTTTCCGGATAGGCCGCCAGCTTCCAACAGGCGCGCGAGACTGCGTCCCAAATCGCTGTTCCTCCGCTGATCTGCAGCTTGTCGATGCCAGCGGCGAGCAGGCCGCCATCTGCGGTGAAGTCTTGCGTCACCGCAGTGTCGTTGGCGAAGCCGCCAACGAATGCGAGATCGGAGGAATTGCGCAGCACTCGGGAAATGAAGCGGGTCGCAGCTTGCTTTTCAAAATCGAAGCGTGGCTGCAGGGAACCGCTCGTATCCATGAGCAGCCCCACATGCAATGGAAGCTTCGACTGCGGAGCAAACTCGGAGATGCTGACCGGAGGTTTGCCATCATCTCGAACGGCGAGTTGTTCACGCTGCAGATCGCTGATTAGCCTTCCTCCCTGCGTGACGGAGAAAAAGACGGCGACCTCGTCCACAATCTGACGGATCTTGTAGCCAGACGCGCCAGAAACGCTCACAGAGCTGATAGAACTTGGGGCTGGCGCTGTATTCGGCTCAAGGCTTGCCGCCAACTGCTGGTCATCCGCAACGCAGTCAGCACAAGCCTTGTCGTCCGAATCATCGAGGCCAGCGAGCGCTTTCTGTAACGCCTCCGGATCGCTATAGATAATGGTTCGTTGAGTAGATTTCGAGGAAATCTGTCCTGAAGACGTTGAGGAATGAGCCTCAGCATCGGGTTTGTAGGAGGCAAGCAATTTGAGGTTGTACTTAGCAGCGGGGGCAAGCGGATTGGCCGGATCCTCATTCAGAAAACGCTCGAGTTCACGCCGCACTGCATCGAAATCTTTCACTTCTATCGCTGAAGAGGCAGCGACATAGTGCACGTTAGCGAACCCTTTATGCTGCAGGCCGTGCACGCGTTGCGCTGTATCAATGGCGTGCCGGTATTCGTGAGCCGAATTCTCCGCGTACGTCAGAACCGTCAGCACGTTTGCGTCAAGAGGTCGCAACGACGCCGCCTTCTCCAAAACCGAGACCGCTTCGCCGAAATTCTTTTGCGCGAGATCGAGGCGGCCGAGATTCACATATGAGCCGGCAAATTTGGCGTCGAGCTTTGTCGCCAGATCAAATTCCCGGCGAGCATCTTGTACCTGATCCAGATCTTCATACGCCAGTCCAAGATCATTAAGCGCGGAAATGAACTTTGGATATGCGGCAATCGCCTTTGTGAAGTGCGCAACCGCTTCTTTCGATTTTTGGCGTTGTAACAGCTCGGCGCCGGTATTGAATTCATTTACGGCGCGTGCCGGAGCCTGCAAATCCAAAACCGACACAGTCCCTGAGTCGATCATCTTCTGTTGCTGTCGCCGCTGCTCTTCGCTTTTGTGATTTTGCTCTTCAAGAATTTTTTGGGCGAAGTCCAAACGCGCGAACTGCGACTCCAAGTAGGTGCCGCCCACATTCACCAATGGCACGGGATTCTGTTGCGCGATCTGAGCCGCCGCGCTTCCGACCGCCAAACCCGCCATTAGGCATTGAGCTAACGCGTTCGCAATACCGTTCTTCATCAAGATGCGTGCTTTGGTTATCCCCAGGCACAAGGCAAACATGTTAGCTGCGAGCCTCCAGCAGTGTCACCTGCAGGCTGTATCCGCCTCCAGTGGCTCCACGTTCGGGCACGTGAACAAGGACGCGGGGCTCGCGCCCTGCAATTGTCGGGACGGATCCGCTTTAATGTCTTCATCGTTCTGCACGGTTGGAAATGACCGGGCAGACCGACGGCGAATTCCAATCACTGAACATGACTTGGACTGAGTGCTGAAGGCCGAAACGCTCGACCGGAATCGGTCCTCAGCTCGCTGAGTGCATCAGGTTTGTAGATTCATTACCAGAGTACTCGAATTTTTTTTTAACGTTCCTCGGTAGCCTGCGTTATTGCAGATAATCGCTCTGCACCGCCCAAAGGCAGTGAGAATGTACTATCAATGACGCAAGAAGATTGGAAAAGTGCTAACTACAGTAGAACCACCAGCCATCTGGTCGGCGACCGGGTGCGCACAGAAACGTTCGGCCAAAACGAAATTGTTATTGTCGATCTCAGCGAAGCAAACGTCGAGCTCGCCCTGGCGGTATTTTCCGCCACTTTGCGCCTGGGGGAACGCGCGCCCGCGAAGTCGTTACGCATGTTTGTCAACGTGCGCGGCGCTCATTTCGACAAGCAGGCAATCGCGGCCGGCGTGGAGCTGACGCGCCTGAATAATCCCAAGCTTCTCCGCACCGCGTTCGTTGGAGCTACCGGCCTGCTGAGTATCGCGGTGAGCGCCGTTGCCGCAGTGTCGCACCAGGAGATGAAAGTATTTCCCGATCAGCCTGAGGCGTTTGCATTTCTCTTAGCCTGATTCCTCCAGGTTTCGCAGGCGAGCTTGATTGCTCCCCTCCTCAGAGCTATGCCACAATCTGGCTCATGCGTCGTGGCAGTCTCGCTTTCTTTTTCCCCCTTTTTCTTTTAGCCGCTCTCAATGCTCAAGTAGCTCCCGGAGGTCCAGGCCAGATGGCGCACTGGACCAACGGAAACAAAGAGGGAGTGGGGACTTCCAATTCCCTGGCTTCTCACGTTTGGTTCACCTTGGGAAGTGATGGCGCGCTCGACGAGGTTTATTACCCGACGGTAGATAAGGCCAACACGCGTCTGCTCGAGTTCGTTGTGACTGATGGCAAGAGCTGGGTGGAGCGCGAGTCGGTGGATACGACGCACCAGATCGAGGTGCCGGATACGGAGGTACTGAGCTTTCGGCAGGTGAACACCTCGAAGGCGGGACATTTTCGCATTACGAAGACCTACATTACCGATCCGGAGCATGACACGCTGCTGATTCAAGTGAGATTTCAGCGGCTCAAATCGGGGCCGGTACAGCTTTATGTCTATTATGATCCGTCGATCAACAACAGCGGCATGCACGATACCGGCTACAGCGTCGACGACGTGCTTGTCGCGTCCGACAGCGGTGTTGCCTCGGCTCTCGCCAGCAGTTTGCCATTCACTAAAACCAGCAGCGGCTATTTCGGCACAAGCGATGGATTCACCGAACTGACGAAGGACTTCGCGCTGAAGAACACCTACACGCGTGCCCAGGATGGGAATGTCGTGCAAGTGGCGGAGCTCCCGCAGGCTGCTACGAAAGACGTGAATTTCACGATTGCGCTCGCCTTCGGCTCCGAAGGAGAAGTTGCGATCGATACTGCGCGCAAATCGTTACAGAAGGGCTATGAGCACGCGTACACCGAGTATGCCAAGGGATGGCGGGATTGGATCGAGACACTGAAGCAGGTCGATCCCAAATATCGCGATCAATATCAGATCGCGGCTATGGTGATGAAGGCGCACGAAGACAAGACATATCGCGGCGCCGGCGCAGCGTCTTTAACGATTCCCTGGGGTGATGAAACCGACGCGGATCAGCCCTCGGTCGGAGGCTATCACCTGGTTTGGGCTCGGGACCTGTACGAAGTCGCCACGGCTTTTTATGCGATGGGCGATAAGGAAGCTGCGGACCGCGCACTCAACTATCTGTTTAACGTGCAGCAAAAGCCTGATGGATCGTTTCCGCAGAACTCGTGGCTGGATGGCCGCCCATTCTGGGGTTCGCTGCAGATGGACGAGGTCTCCTATCCGCTGATTCTTGCGTGGCAGCTTGGCCGAACTGATTCGCAGACCTATGACAAGCATGTCAAGCCGGCGGCGAACTTCATCGCCAATAATGGCCCCGCCTCGCCCCAGGAGCGGTGGGAAGAGCAGTCCGGATATTCGCCTTCCACTATCGCTGCCGAGATTGCCGGCCTGATCTGCGCGGCGAAGATCGCACAGATGAATCACGACGACGCTTCCCGCACTGCCTGGCTAAGCCTCGCCGATGACTGGGCGAACAAACTCGAAGGCTGGACGGTTACGACAAACGGCAAATACGCTGACCGCTATTACCTGCGGCTAACGCAACACGGCCAGCCCAATGCCGGTGAAATGATCAACATCGCCAACAAAGGCGGCACGTGGGATGAGCGTGAGATCGTCGACGCCGGTTTCCTCGAACTTGTACGCCTCGGCATCCGTCCGGCAGCCGATCCGCTCATCACAAAATCGCTGGGTGTGGTGGATACCGTGATTAAGGTCGATACACCGAATGGTCCCGTTTGGTATCGCTACAACCATGATGGCTATGGCGAACAGGTGGACGGACATGGTTACAACGAAGTTGGAGTCGGGCGGCTTTGGGTGCTACTGGTAGGCGAGCGCGGAGAATACGCGGTTGCCTCTGGC
>DATEMI010000381.1:0-5074 GCA_035275665.1 Terriglobales bacterium
CCTTGCAACTTCTCGGGAGCGAAAAAAGTTTCGAGTTTCGTCATGTTGTGGGCCTCTGGAATCCGCCTTACGAGAGCGGCGTTCACCTTACTTAACTAACCCACATCTGATGCAAATTCCTCGCAGCCAGCAACTCAGCAGGTAAAGAATTCTTAAACAGGGCTAAACAAGTGCCGCGGTTCGTTTGTGATCGCCCGCCGGCGGTCTAAGGTCCAAACAGCAGTGCGCCATTGTGCGCCAACCTCAATAACTTCAGTGTCATCCCATCCTCTATCCGGGCGTTTGCAAGTACTACTACCGGGCCTGATTTTATGTCTCCTTCAACGGCCAGGCCGAGATTTTTGCGTCCGCACCGCCTTCGCGCCGGACACTCGTACTGGAGCTATCTACTTGCCGCTGCTCTGGCCGTCGCAGCTGTTCTTATCGCTGCGGTCCCTATCGGAGCACAGAAGCCTGCAGGGCTGATTTGTTTATTTGCGCTGCTAATCAGCGCGCTTGTCGGGGGATATGCGGCCGGATGGCTTGCGCTTGTCATCACTGCTGGTGGGCTCTGGCTTCTGCTCCCCGGATCCAGTACAGCCGCGTCCGATTTCCAGTCTGGGCTCGTGCTTTGGTGTGCATACCTTGGGCTCGGGATTGTGCTAATCGAAGTGATCCGTCGTCAGCAGCGTGAGCGCCTGCAACTGGTCGAACACGATCAGCGCCTCCGGCTCGCCCGCCGTGCTGCTCGTATTTGGTTCTGGGAGTGGGACCTGCAGTCGAATCTGCTGCGCTGGTCGCGGGAAGTGGAGTACCGAGCCAATGAGGGTAAGCGGAGTGAGTGCTATCAACTTGCAATCGACGAGTACATCAATCGCAGAGTCCATCCTGAAGATCGCGAACGTGTGTTGACCTCATTGTTTGAAGCCGCCGCCCGCCATCATCGCCTCGAACTCGAGTACCGCGTTGTCGAACGCGATGGCACCATTCGCTGGCTCTCAAGCAAAGGCAAGATCTTTGAAGAAAATGGCACCCATCTCATGCTGGGAATGGCGTCCGAAATCACCGCGCAAAAAGAGGCGGAGGAAGTCCGATCGCACTTTCGCGCGGTGCTTGGAAGTCTGACAGAAGGCGTCTGCTACATCGACGCCTCCGGCGCGATCCGGTATCTAAACGCCGCTGCGGAGCGCATGCTCGGTTACAAATCGGAGCAGGTGCGAGGCAAGCAGCTTCACGAACTCGTCCACATTGGGTGTGATGCGGAAGGCGGCTGCTGCTTGCTGAACGCCATGCACGCAGGCCATTCCTGCCGGGTGGAAGAAGAAACTCTCACAACGAAGTCAGGAGAAAAGCTCGTCGCGGAGTACACTGCCGCGCCAGTGATCAGCGATGGAATCGCGCTAGGCGCGGTGATGATGTTTCGCGATCTTTCCGAGCGCAAGCGCGCCGAAGCTGCGTTGCAGGCCAGCGAGAAAATGGCCGCAACCGGACGTATTGCGGCGACAATCTCGCATGAGCTGCGCAATCCACTGGATTCCGTAATCCAGCTTCTCTACGTCCTCAAACAAAGCACTCGACTGGGCGACGCCGAGCGCCAGCAGCTTGACTTCATCGATCAGGAGCTACGCCGTATGACGGAGGTCACGCAGCAGACGCTCGCGATGCATCGGCAACCCTCGTCGACGGTACCTGTAAATCTTGCCAAGCTGCTAGATGGTGTGTTGCTACTCTACGGTAACAAGATTCGTGCCAGCAAAATTCGCGTAGAGCGGCGCTACGATTGGGCGGGCGAAGTGCTCGGATTTCCTGCAGAGCTGCGGCAAGTCTTCACTAATCTGATCGTGAACGCTGTAGAAGCCATGCCGTCGGGTGGCGGCTTGCGTGTGCACATTCGACGTACTCGACAATCAGGTGCCATGAAGCGCGATGGCGTGATTATCTCCCTGCTCGATACCGGAACGGGTATACCCAAGGACGTCCGCAAGCGCATCTTTGAGCCATTCTTCAGTACGAAGGGAGAGAAGGGCAGCGGCGTAGGGCTATGGGTGAGCAGCGGAATCGTCGAGCGGCACCATGGCACCATTCGCGTCCACAGCGACTCTCGTCAGGGTCGCAGCTATACTTGTTTTCAGGTTTTCTTGCCCGAGAACCAGCAGATCGTCTCTCTCCACCCCGCAGCCGCCGTTAGTGATAGAAGGCATACCGAACCGCACTCAGAAGCTGCGTGAAATCTTGAAAATCGCCTGAGTAGCTCGAAATGCCTTGACTTGATTTCGGGTCCTTGTCATGCTCATAATGTCCCCACATTGAGGTACCCCCATGGCGACATTTGCAACCAAAGTTGAGCAGAGAACCAGCCGCCGCTTTGCCCTCAAGCTGCCGGTATCGGTCCGTTGCGACAACGGACACGTCCAGGAAGTTTCAGCGGAAACGCGCGACGTAAGTGCTCAAGGCGTATTTTTCTACACCGGATCGTCTCTTTCCGAGGGAACAAAGGTTGAATTCACGCTCACGTTACCGCCTGAGATCACGCTCACGGAGAGCATTCGTGTTCGTTGCCGCGGCCGCGTGGTTCGCATCGACGACGAGGTGCCTCGCGTGGGTGTAGCTGCGATAATTGAGCAGTATGATTTCGTGCCGGAGACAGCCGACGCGTAAAGTTTCGTCCTCAGCAAAGCACCACCCTCCCAAAGCAAAGACCCTGCGCCGAAAGCGCAGGGTTTTTGTTTTAGGCGTCGCGATCATGGCCTCCCTTCCGGCAGCCGCTCAGGTACTCGGAGATGTCTATGCTTCAGACGCATCGGTGAAAGGCAGTGTGCGCGAAACACCCAGCGGGCTTGAAGTAAGCAACGGAGTGGCAATTACTGCCGGAGAGCATTCCGCCACTCTGCGTCTGGCGCGCGGTGGACAGGTTCGAGTCTGTCCGGGAACCAACCTCACGGTGAACACCTCGCCTCAGGGGCAGGAACTTATGTTTGCCATGAGCGCGGGCTCGCTCGAAGCCGACTACAGCATTCCATTTCTCGCGGACGTGGTTCTTACTCCCGACTATCGAATTCTCATTTCGGGACCCGCGGATGTGAGTGTTTCGATCAGCGCGAACAAGAATGGCGATGCATGCGTTCGTTCAAGAGGGGACAACTCGTACGTCGTCATTTCTGAACTAATGGGAGACGACTTCTATCACGTGAAGCCCGATGAGCAGGTAGTCTTCCATTCCGGACACGTAAAAGATCCAGACGAGAACAGCTCGATGGTCTGCGGATGTCCGGGCCCCTCTCCCCTGCAAAGAGCCGAAACTGCGCCACAGCAACCCACTCCTTTACCCGCACAGGTCGCTACTGCCCAACCCGCTTCAACTGTTCCAATGGTGGCTCCGAAAGTGGAACCTGTGCCCCAGCCTTCCTCATCTCCCGCGCAAGCTCAGCCGAGGGAGCCTGTTCCTACGCCGCAGCAAAGAGCAGCTGTCGCCACCGCAATCCGAAATGAACCAGAGGTTGCTGCCACTGCCAGTGCAGCCGCTGGACTGCCCCAACAGCCCGCTGGTCCGGTTCAGGTGCAAGTCGACGCGCCAATGGTTTTCAAAGGCTCGAATACACAGCCGGACGTGACGGCCACGCTTGCTCGTGTTCACATCGAGCACATCCCGTGGCCACAGACTCCAGTAGTTGCTCCGAAGCCTCCGCAAAAAGCTACCTCCGGTGTAGAAGGGCAGAAGAGAGGATTCTTTAAACGGCTTATACACGCACTATTCGGATAAGACTCTTCAGGGCAATGTTGTTGGAATTCCCACTTTGGTTACAAACTAAACATCGAAGCTCATGAGATCGAAGCGGCCTGCTTTCCTGTGCGGCAAGGCAATTCGAACTCAACGACTAAGCCGTGAGGACTAGCGTTGTGTGCGCTCACAGCGCCGCCATGCAAGCGCGCGACCTGTTGCGTAATCGCGAGACCAATTCCTGTGCCTCCGGAACGATGTTCGCGCGCATCGCTTAGGCGATAAAAAGGACGAAATATCTTTTCTAACTCAGCGGCCGGAACTCCGGGCCCTTCATCGGAGATGGAGACGCGCGAATGCGTTCCGTCACAATTCAAGCGAGCCCTCACAGTGCTTCCGGGTGGCGTGTGGCGTACGGCATTGCGAATTACGTTCTCAATGGCACTGTGCAAGAGCTCAGGCGAGCCTTGAATCTCGCAGTCCTTTCCTCCGGTCACCTCCACGCTGCAGTTTTTAGCTGAGGCTTCGAAGTTCGCGCCTTGGGCAATCTGATCGAGCAATGGGCGGAGTGACACCGCACTGTGCTGTGGTGGATCAACTAGAGAATTGATACGAGCCAGCGTGAGCAGCCTTCCGATCATCTCGTTCAGCCGCTCCGATTCCTGCTCAATGCGATTGAGGGCATCTGTGGCTTCTTTACCCGCCCATTTTCTTGCGATCTCAAGAGCAACCGTCAGTCGCGCCAATGGAGAGCGGAGTTCGTGCGAAATGTCGCGCAATAGTTGCTGCTGAGTTTCCATCAGCCGCTCGATTCGTTCCGCCATTTGATTGAAGCCGCGGACCAAGTCGCCCAGTTCATCGCGTCGCTGTGCCAGATTGGGAGCGGCGCGTGCGGAGAAGTCTCCACCCGCAATGCTGCTGGCTGCAGAGCGTATGCGCAAGACAGGTCGAATGAGGTAGAGGGTAAGGGGGTAGCAGACCGCACCCGAAATCAGGATGGCGATCGCCCAGCGCAATAGCTGCTGGCTGGCGCTGCCGCGGAACAATCCTGACGTTCGTCGCGGAAGCTCCGCGATTAAAACGTACTTCTTGCCCGAAGGTGCTCGCGCGGTCGCCGCAACTTCAGCGAAATTGCCCCGCAAATCGATTTGCGTTTGCCTGGTCGAATTCGCATTCGCCACCAGCGGTTGATCAATGGTGTAGAGTGTACCCGCGAGAATCTGCATGTTCTCGCTGAGCAGCGCGGCGCGAATCCCAAAATTTTGCTGTAAATGCTGGAGTGACTGGTCGGCGGCAGCTTTGCCGCTGGCTTCATACGCTTGCGCGGTGGAAGACGCATAGAGTTCAACCGCATCAGCCGTGAGCGACTGCCGCGAG